>JANRLZ010000272.1:0-10326 GCA_033762055.1 Saprospiraceae bacterium | reverse complement strand
GAGCAAAGGGGATGGAACTGACAGCCGCCGTGGGAGCGATGGTGCCATCGTCGTCCTGATAGTCAATCGCAACGCCGCGCGCACCGTAGCCGGGACAATAAATCTTCTTCCCTTCGTGCATCATTTCTGCATCAGGACCGTCGCCGGCGGTTAGTCCCCAAATATCAGGGCCGTATCCTTTGAACCTGAGCGGATTTTCGATGCAATACCGGCGTTGCGCCAGGGTGGCGCGTCTTGAATTTTCAAAATAATCAAACCCCGTCGCTTTCATGTAAGGGTCTTGAATCCCCCGAAAATCAATCCAGCAATGGCTGTATTGGTGGCCGAAAAGCGGGCCGAAGTTCACATGATCCTGGCCTTGAAATTCAGCGCGGAAGTAGGGTTCACACCATTTTTCCCACATGGCGGCGGGAACGGGATGGGTAGGCGAACCGAGGGCCATGACAAGCAGCACCATCGCTTCGTTGTAACCGCGCCAGTCGGCGGCAAGAAAACCGTCACGTTCCGGAAACCAGCCCATGCTCAGGCGGTTTTGCTCATTTAAAAACCAGTCGAATTCTACGCGGCGGAAGAGAAAGTCGGCACTTTTCCGAATGGCGGCTTCCGTAGGGTTGTTTTGGTCGAAATAGGTCATGCACGACAACACGCCGGCCATCAGCAGGCCGGTATCAATACTGGAAAGTTCGACGGTTTTAAAACGCAGCGCGTCCTGCGTATTCAGAAAGTGGTAAAACCAGCCGCGATACCCTGCGACGCCGGATGCATCGGGGCCTTGCGGCAGGTTTTGCAGGGTTTGCAGGGTTTTTAATACCCGTGCAGCAGCTTCAGCGCGGGTGATCCAGCCTCGCTCTACCCCGACGAGATAAGCTGAAAGCCCAAAACCGGTGGCTGCAATACTCGAAAAATCGTCTTTGGGATAGCGATCCGGGATTTGATAGTTTTCAGGGTGCGCCAATTCCCAAAAATAAAGAAAGTGGCGTTTTTGTACCTCATCCAGGGAAAACGGGGGCTTTTCCGCACCGATCGTTGCAACAGGCGTTTGAGCCAAAAGCCGCGCGTTTACCAGTATTGTGGCCAGCACAACACTGAACAGGAAGGAATTTTTCATAATTTGATTCGGCAAATTGTGCGCGCAATGCGGTTGGACAGGAACTGGTTGAATGATCGTTCCTGGCTCCAAATTCTGGTGGCAGCCATACAGCCGCCACCAGAATACACCCCGAGCGGAGTGTTTTAATTTGGAACGGGTGCTGTCTGTTCTGACAGCGAATCAGACTAAACTCATTTTTTCACAAATTTCGCTTTGCCGATCAATGTACCATTGCGATCGAAACCGCTCAAATGGTACATCCCTGCCGGGAAGTTCGACACGTTAAGGTCGGTAGCCGTATCACCGGAAGTATTCAAAAGCGCAACGCGGCGACCAAACAGGTCGTACACTTCAAGACGGGTCACGCCGTCGAGGTTTTCAACCAGCAGGTAGTCGGCAGCCGGGTTGGGCATAAGTCGCATCGCAGCTACATCCGCCGGACTGAAAACGCCAACGGTGGAACAGTTTCCTTCGCCGATTACGATGTCGTCGAAGTAAGACGTCACATCTACGCCGGTGGCATCAATGCCCAGATCGAAGAAAAGGGTCAGACGGCGGTATTCGCCATTGTCGGGCACTACGGAGAAATCGAAGGTCAATTCTTCCCATGCGTTGACCTGGGTATTGGGCACCGGAATTTCAAATGCCGGGGCGCCGGTGGAAGAGCCTTCCAGTTTCACGGCAAAATTGCCGATATGATCCATGTGTACTTTGGCACGCACGGTTTTTACCCCCCGGAAATCAATCGGCGACTCCAGGTTCGGGTCGGAATACATGCCTGCAAAAGGCGCTCCGTCGCTGGCTTTTACAAACTTGCCTACGCGATTGCTCGTGTTTATTCCCGTCGGATTTGGATTGTCCACAACTTCAAACTGGTAGCCTTCCGCCTCCAGATGGCCATTGGCGAAGTACTTGAAATTCACTGTAGAAGGCGCCGTCTGGTGGTCTATGATGCAACCGCTGTAATTGGCGCGCGCCCAACGAATATTATCGTAGAAGTAGGTACCGCCGCCGGTTGGGCTGAGAACGTTGGCAAAAATGACCAGTTTGTTGTGCTGGGTGCCAACGGCGCCGCTGAAGTCAATATCGAATTTGTACCAGGTGTTGCCTTGCGGGAGCGTATCGAAAATTTCAACACCTTGTCCGCTGCCTTCCAGTTTGAACAGGAATGGTACATTGTCGAACGGCGCCCATACCTGCATGGATAAATGGTTGTACACGCTCAAATCGGGCGGGGCAGGAAACTCGATACCGATACCGGCAAACTCGGTGCCGGCGCCACCCGGGTCGGTGTACTGACCTACCTTGAGCGAACCGTTTTCGGGTGTCAGGTGCGGGTTATTGACCACCTGAAGGTCGCTGGCGCCGTAAAAAATCTGGGTATAGTTGCGCTGGCATTCAAAGTCGTCAATAATATTCGGTACCGGCACCACATCGGCGCAGGGATCCACGGTTGTTTCCGACTGAAGCAGGTTGTCGTAATACCAGATTTGGCCCTGGGCCGCTGTTCCGGCGTTAAAGATAACGCGTACTTCGGCAAAATCCGTGATGTCGCTGAACGCAGAAAAATCAAAACTCAATGTTTCCCATTCGCCGGGTGTCGTGATTTCCGCTTCGGCTTCCTTGTTGCCCTGGGTGGGAGAGTTCAGGATAAATGTAACCGTACCACCCACACCAGCGGGACTAAGTACGTCGAGATTGAACTGCGAATAAACCGAGAGGTCAAAATTCGTCAGCGAAAAAGCCTGCAGGGTGGAGAACGGCGAAGAACCTTTGGTGTAGCAACCTACCTGTGTAGAGGTGTTTACACCACCCGGCGCCGGATTGTTTACCGGCCCCTGGAAGACACCGTGAATCGGTTCGTTCTGATCCAGCGCCTGCCAGCCGAGGTGGATGCCGTCCTGGAAGTCTTCCAATGGCGGGAGCGCGGCAGGAGCAGCCAGTTTGATGTTGTCAATGTAATACACATCGCCCGGTTCGCCATTGACACCGGCATTGAAGAAGATCACAAACTTGCGGTGACCTTTGCCGATCTGGCTGCTGAAGTCAACTGTGTACGTGACCCATTTGTTGAGTTCTGTTACCGGGAAAGCGACTTCCATGGCCGGATTCGGGCCGCCTTCAATTTTCAAAAGCAGGTTGCCGGCCTTCGGTGCATACACCTGACAGGAAAACTCGTTGCGTTCAGTCAGGTCAATCGGATTTTCAAAATCAATTTGCATGTTCGACCACTCGGTGCCCGGGCCGCTGGGATCATCAAAACGACCCACCTTGGCCGAGTTGTTGTCGCCCGTAGGAACCGGGTTGGTCACTACCGATAAAAACGACCAGTCGCCGGCATATGTGGCGCGCCGCTGACACTCGTAGTCGTCCAGAATTTCCGGGTCGGGGGTTACGTTCGGGCAAGGGTTGGGCACGGCGCACACATTGTCGAAATAGTAGGTATCACCGCTGGTTTCCACCCCAGGATCGAAGAAAACGACGATTTTACTCAATCCGGTATTGGCGGCCTGCGCACTAAAGTCGAAGGTGTAAGTTTGCCAGGCGCCGGTGACGGCGATATTTTTTATCACTTCAAAACCGCCGCCGGTTCCTTCCAGTTTGAATAACACCTGTGTGGGCGCCGTAGCGAACACATCCATTTTAAACTGGTTGTACACCGAAAGATCAAAAGGCGTCCCATTGTCGGCCAGGATCAGCGAGTAGGCGTGCTGGTTCGATTTTATGTACTTGGCGCAGTTGTCGCTTGAGTTGATCGAGTTGGCGCCGGGGTTGGGTTCCGGTGCGGTGAGTACACCATCGAGTCCCTGAAAGTTCAGGCCCGGGCCTTCAAAGTCGGCGTAGCAAACCTGCGCTTTTTCGGCGCGGATGTCGTCGAAATAATAGGTTTGGTTGTCGCCCAGTACAAAGGGGTTAAAAGAAACCAGGATGGTTTTTAGGTTGGTGTAACCGGCGCCCGCCGAGAGGTCGAACGTGTATTCAACCCACTGGTTGGCCACTGTGATGTCCACAAATTTTTCTACCGCCGGGCCGCCCGGGCCTTCTAATTTTAACAAGGCCTGACAGGGCGCCACGGGCGACCAGATTTTCATTTTAAACTGGTTAAACTCGCTGATGTCCAGCGTACTGGGAAAGGTGTACAGCGCAAAACAAAAATCGAACGCCGGGGCATTGGTATAGGAACCTACCCAACCACTGGTGTTTGCGCCGCTTTGGTCAGGATTGACGATCGCGCCGTTGTAGGCGCCGTTCAGTCCGATCCAGGCGAGATCAGCCGTACCGCCTTCAAAGTCTTCATAAACGACTTGTGCGTTGGTGCTGATGAAGCCCAGCAAAAGCAAGGCCATGAGGAGAATTTTTTTCATAAACGCTTCTTTTAGAAATGGTTTGTGATTGAAAATGAGTCAAATACAAGGTGTTTGTAATCAGCTTGCGAATCGGGTGCTTTTACTTTATCATCAATTTTTCGAGGTATTTTTTTTCGCCGGCGGTGATTTCCAGCCAGTAGGTTCCTGCCGGCAAATCGGGCAGGCGCAGGCTCTCCTGATTAACACCCGAAACCAGGCGTTTTTCGGGCAAAAAAGTGTGCAGAATTTTTCCGGAAGCATCCAGCAGGCGAATCCCGGTTTCAACGCTTTCAGAGCGCCATAATTCCATCTGGACCGTCGTCTTTCCAACAGCCGGATTGGGGAAAACGCGCAGCTGCAAATCCTCTTTTCCGCCCACGGCTTCAAGTGTCGGTGTATTGTCCGGAACAAACCCGATGGCCGTCAGGGCGGGTTCTATTTCGGGATTCTGCATAAACAAACGCCACAACAGTCCACTGCGATAATTTTCAATCATTCCCACAATCGGCCCCTGATCTATGGCAAGATAGGAAGGCGCAAACCAGTTTTGGTTGAGGTTGAAGGCATCGTAAAAGCCGTAAGGCCCCCAGAGTTTTTCCCCCTGTTGCCGGTAAAAATATCGCAAGGCCGCCATGCAGGCATCCGGCGCATAGGGCATACTCGATAATGCTGCGGTAGGCGCGATGGTGCCATCGTCGTTGGTCGGCCAAACATCGTGCGCGGCATATCCGTTGGGGCCGTCGCAGGAGGTCAGTCCCCAGCATTCCGCCGAATAGCCGGTATGATTTTCCGGATTGGCGGCGCTGTAAGCCTGCTGGATAAGCGAATGGTTGCGGTTGCGCACAAAATAATTGCAGAACGCATCTTTCCGGCCCCGCGGATCAAAGCCGAGGTAGGAATAATGGGCAAAAAACAAGGGCCCGCCGCCAAATGGCCCGCAATAGATTTTGTACCCGTAGTGTACCGACGGATTGGCGTAGTTGCCGGAGGTCCAACCCGTCTGGTACAAACTCGCCGGAACGGGGTGGGTGGGCGAGGCCGCAGCCAGAATATACACAATTTGTGCCTCGTAAAAACCACGCAGGGCAAAGTTCATTTGCCAGTTGTAGTTCGGCGACCAGTGCCAGTAGAGTACCGGACTGTTGTTGCGCCGATACCAATCCCATTCCACGTCTTCCCACAAGCCGGTAATTACATCGCGCAAAGCATTTTCCAGGGGTGTATCCTGATCAAAATACTGTCTGGCAGCCAGCAAGCCCTGCATCAGAAAGGCGGTTTCTACCAGGTCGCCCCCGTCGTCGAATTGACTGAAAGGAATAACATTGCCATTGGTTCCGTTCATCCAGTGAGGAAAAACGCCATGAAAACGATCGGCGAACTGTAAAAACGAGGCGATCTGGATCAATCGGTTCAGGGCGGCCTCCCGGCTTACCCAACCTCGTTCGGCGCCGACCAGAATAGCCATTACGCCAAAACCCGAACCGCCGGTGGTTACCAGATTGGGGTCGCCATTCGAACGTTCGCGGGCCATGCCGCTCACCGGATGCGCATAATCCCAAAAATAACGAAAGGTGGCGCGTTGGGTCATCTCCAGCAAGGCCTCATCATCCATCGCGGTGGTCGTCGCCGATGTCGCTTCCGAGTGGTTGCCTTCGAGCGCCCCGATCAAGGCTGCCACCTGATAGTGCCGGGTCAATTGCTCGCCCTCGTCACCCGTCCAGTCAACCGCAAGCGGTATGAGCCCCACCTGTTTTAAAAAGGTATAACTGGCGCCGCCGTCGGTAGAGCGATATATGCGGTAACCTGTCACACCGGGTTCGGGAATGGATTGCCACGACAGCGCGATATGACGTTCGTAACCGGTTGCCGTCAGACCTTGCGGTGTGGAAGGTGTCTGGCAATTTGCTGCAAGGGTTGCAAGCAGAAGGAAGGAAAGGGTGTAACAGGTTCGGGACATAACCAAATCCATCCGAATGGTGTCTTTTTCAATTTCAGGAAAAAATTGGGACACCCACCAAAATGGCAGGATGAAATTATGACGACGGACTTCTTTTCAAAGAAAAATACACCTCACCACTACTACGCCATGACAAAAAGCGGCAAAAAACGCTTAAAAAGCCATGATAAACTCGGCCAAATTGGCTTCTTCCGACAAGCCAAGTTTTTTTCTCAGACGATATCTTTTGTTTTCGATACCCCGTACAGAAATATTTAGCAAGGGCGCAATCTCCTTGGAAGAGAGGTTCATTTTCAAATATGCCGCCAGGCGCAGGTCGCCCTGGGTCAGATCAGGGTATTGTTGCATGAGTCGTTTGAAAAAATCGTCGTGTACGCGGTTGAACGATTCTTCAAATATTTCCCAATCGTGGTCGCCTTCGAGATGTTCGTCTATGTGACGTACCATTTTTTGCAAGGTGCGGGCATCATTGGGAGAAGCAAGGAGTTCGTCTTTTAACCCTTGCAATGCTTCATTTTTTCGAATCAGGTTGAAAGCAGCATTCGAAAGTTCGCGGCTTTTATTTTCAACCTCCAGCACCAGTATCTCGCGTTCTTTTTCTGTTTCCAACTGCCGGCGTTGGCGGTCGAGGCGCCTGCGGTTGTAACGTTCAAGTTGCCAAAAGCCGGCTGCGATCAGACTTATATATATCAAGTAAGCCCATCGGGAGCGATACCAGGGGGGTAATATGCGAAAAACCAGCGTGGTTTCAGTGTCACTTACATCACTGCGCACACGCAATGTGTACCGGCCTTCGGAAAGGTTGGCAAATTCTTTTTCCGCACTGCTTTGCCAGTCCGACCAGTTTTTGGAATAACCATCGAGTCGCCAGGAAAACTTGGGGCCACGTTCAAAAAAAGGCAGGGCAAATACAAATTTCAGGTGGTTCTGTGCATAGGAAAACTGAAGGTTACTGTCCGGAATATGCAGCATACCATCCGAACTTTGTACCAATCGCAACACGGGGCCGACGGGTAGTCGGCTCAAGGTGGGGGAGTTGTGCAACAACCTTCGGTCGAACAGCGCATACCCGCTTTCAAGGCAAAACAGGTAACTCGAATCAGGCAATAATACCACGTTTTCATACCGAGGTATCAGTTGCAAGGGCAGTGGAACCCGTTTTTCCGAGGTCTCCAACCACAATCCCATGCTGTCCATGACAAAATATTCTTCCCCTGTACCCTCCAGCCATTTATGTCGCGGTTGACGCTGTCGGATATCCCAATCAAACCAGACTTTTTTATCCGCCTCCAAGCGAGGCGCAACCGGGCATATATCTGTATTTACAAACAATTGCTCCCGGATGGAAACCAGATCAAGGTGAAAATCGGAAGGCAACCCGTCGGCTTTGGTCAGCGTTCGCAGTTCTTCTACACGGCCAAGATCGTTGCTGATTCTGAGCAAAAACAGGCCCCAGTTGGGATGTGTTGCCCACAGGTTTCCGTTTTCATCAAACGCGATTTCGCGTACTGGTTCGGAAAAACCGGCAATTTTGTGCGAAAAAAACCAGTTTCCAGCCGGGTCTTTTCTGAAACAAGCCAGGCCGGTGTAGGTGCCCTGCAGCAGCACATCGGGTTGCGAAGGCATCCTAATGGTACTCCAGCCCCCTGTCATACCTGATATTTTTCGCGCCACATCGCCTTCAATACGAAAGGTGCCGCTGTTGTGCCCGCAGATCAACTGATCGTCGTACACCTTCAGTTCCCATACTTGTCCCTGTGAGCCTTCCACCAACTGAAATGCGCGGTTATTTTGTTCTTTTGGCAACTTAACGGGACGAAAAAAAACGCCTTGGTTGGTGCCCAGATAGAGTTTGCCCCTCCACTGCGTGGCGGTATAAACGGCGCCGATTTTACCCGCCTGATCGTCAAAAAAAGCAAGCGGCGAGCGCAGCTGAACAAAATCAATACCACGGTCGAGTCCCGCCCAAAGGTTGCCGTCGCGGTCTTCCATGAGGGCCAGTACGGTGTTGTTTTGCAAGCCGTTGCTGCGGTTCAGCCGGTATCGCAGCACTCCGTCGGGCGAAAGAATAAAAATCCCGCCCAGGATGGTTCCAACCGCCACGCCGCCATCTTTTAAGCGAATGGCTTTGTTCAGTTGCAAGGTTTTAAATTCATCATTCAGCGGGTGCTGCCAGGGAAAACAGGCGCCATTTTGTAGCACATACATCCCGTTGTTGGTGGTGCCAACCCATATTTCGCCATCCCCGGATGGTAGTAAAAATTGTACGATCCGGTCTTTTAATACCTCGGTGCCCGGCACACGACCAAATGTTCCATCGGGCATCAATTCATACAAGCCCTGCCCGATAACCGGTATTAAAATTCTGCCGTCAATCACGGTGGCAAACATTACGGCCTCTGGCGGGATAATCTCCGTAATCCGTTGAAAATCATATTTATAAATGACCGAAAACGATTGAAAATACACGCAACCCTGCGCCTGAAAAATATGCCATATTTCCTCCTTGCCCATACGGTTGGAGCGCACATCATGGCTCAGAGAGCGGTAGCGCAACTGTCCGTCGGCTTCGCGTTTCCAAAAGCCGAACTCAGCAAACCCTCCGCAAAAAATTTCTCCTTGCGGACCAATGGACACTGCTCTGACGGTTTGCCGGTCGGGTAATGCCCAATTCTGCCAGCGGGCGCCATCATACTCGAGCAGCCCTCCGTTGTTGCCCGCCCATATCCAGCCTTCGGGCGATTGGGCAAGCGACCAGTTTTGGTTCTGCCGCGCGTAATCATCGGGTAAAAAATTACGCACCCGCGGTGACTCCTGGGCTGACAGCGAACAGGAGGCCAGGAAAATGCAGAACACCAATAAAGTAAATCTGAACGAGGATTGCACGTGGCAAAACTATGACGTTTGTCGGATGGTTTTCGCAGCATGTGCTGCCAATTCAGGGAAAAACCAGTTAAAATCTTCTGAAAAAGCGTCAATTTGCTCAAAAAAAGCATTTGAGATGGCTTTCGGGTCAAACTGGTTGGAGAGGCGATGTGAAAATCGTTCAAGTACCCAATCCAGTCCGTCGCGGCGGGTATAACCATGTAAAAACGACCCTGAAATCATTTTGGGCAGCCTGTCTTGCAAGAATTCAGGCATTTCGGCGGCTCGTTGTTCCAGTTGGAAATAGGTTTTTTGGGCAAATGTTTCGAACGACTCCGAAGTGTACAGCGACCAATGCAAGGCCAGCAAGTGGTCGTACAATATATCTACGTAGGGCGGCGCGTACCGCCCTGCCAGCGCCCGAATTCGCGCTACACTGCGATCGGTCATAGCATGGTTATCCGTAAAGGAATCTATGGAGCGGTGTAATAAAATACCGCGTTGCACCGGCTCAGGGTATTTTTTCCAGTCATTTCCCTTGACAAAATCGCCGATGAAATTCCCCAACAAGAGATCTTCATCCCCAAACGACAAAAAACAATGCGCTAAATGATTCAATGTGTTACTTTTTTTAAGCGATAAAACTACGGGGTAGCACGGATCAAAATCCTGGCAACGAGGCTGTCTAAAGTTTTTTCAACGATTGCCTTTTATGACTTTTGGATTCCGACTGCGTTAAATTTTTCATCATAATTTCCATCTATGACGGCAAAAATTGCCTTGTCTCACCTCAAAATCCATTAGAGCGCGTCTAGACTTTCCTGATCCAGCGAAAGCGTACAAATTTAGTTTTGGGCAAGGCGGCTTTTGCAGACGTAGCCGGAGGCTACGGCGAAAAAAGCCAGCGCAGTCCAGGACTAATTTTGGCGCTTGCAGCGGATGGAGGAAAATCTAGTGGTGAACCAACTTAGTATCTAAAAAATTGGCGGCTGCTTTTAGTGTCTGTTTTCGTTGTTTGTCGGTTATAATGTACCCGCATTACGCCCTCCAAACGCCTCAACAACCCC
>JANRLZ010000271.1:0-5412 GCA_033762055.1 Saprospiraceae bacterium | reverse complement strand
GGGGGGCGCGTGGTTTTTGGGTCATCTCGCCTGAGGCGAGACGGGAGGGTAGGTCATACGACAACGCCTCGTTGCGCTAAAAAGCAACGAGGCGTTCGTGTTTCAGTCGGTATTCACGGTTTTTTTTTTCGCAGACCACCTATCACCCTCCGAGTTTCTTTTTCAATAAATCCCAGGCATAGTTTTCTGCTTTGGCGTCCAATTGAGCGCGTTCGTTTTTGGGTTTGGAGTAGTACCACATCAGGGTGCCTGCTCCGGCCAGTTTGGCGATTCCAATAATCAACGGGATAAATGGCATGATTTGAAATTTTTGAAAGTGATGGGTATGATTTTCAATTTGCTCTGTTTCGGTTTGTTAGCCGTTGTTTACCCATCTATTACATGTACGGCCAGTTTTGTAACCGGGGCCGGAATTATTTTCAGTAAAAAATGCGCTTTTGTGTAATCTCAAGCAGATCTGACCTCAAATTGTTCCAAATCCCTTATTTCCGCTATACATTTGACGCCGAAACCAAAACAATCCGCGTATGCCGCTCTCCCAGCCCGTCGCTCAATTTCGCCAACAACTCGAAGCATGGATCCGGGAAGATCAATTGTTCGATGCGCTCAACGCGCTCCTCGAAACACTGCCCCATGGTACTGAAAACCATCAGATTGTATCCGCATTTGTAGCCCGACTGAATGCCGCCAATAAAGAGCGACGGCTTGGCACCATCGCCATCGAAGAACATGCACGCCTCGTTGCTCAGGTGCGAGCCGATCTCTTTGAATTGATCGGCGGCCTCAAAGAAGCCGATTTTAACGCTGATACTGCGGCAAAACCGAACGCAGCGATCGAAAAGGCCGTCAAACAAGGCGTCGTACTCTACCGTGTGCCGGGAGTGATGAAAGTACGGATTCCTACTCGCTGCACCATCCGGGTTGCGGTGGACGAGGAGGCGATTTTGCAAAATATCGTCTATGATGAACACGTCGAACTACACGCCAAAGTCGAGATTTCCGACGTGATGAGCGCTGAATTGCTCGACCCGGAAAACAGCACCTTCCAGATCACCGCACTCAATGCCCGTACCCAATTAGTAAAAGACACCGGTTACACGGAATGGAATTTTAGTGTACTGCCGCTGCGCGAAGGTGTGCACCAACTCCTGGTCAAGGTGTCCATTCTCGAAAAAGTAGAAGGATTCGCCGACCCGATTCCGCGCGATGTGTCGCTGATGGAAACGGTGACCATCATCACCGAAAGCGCCGCACCGGCCGACAGGGGAGGGGAGGGCGATTTTAAACCCAGCGGACAAACCTTTGCCTTCCACAGTTCGGCTACGGCGCCAGGCGGATTTCATGCGCCTTCCAGCAAGGCGGCAGCGGCCCCGCCACCCATCTATGCCCCGACACAGTCTGCTCCAGCCACTACACGCTCCTCCACCTATAATTTGCGCCCGCTGGCGCTTTTTCTGGCTTTTCTGGTGCTGGCGCCGGCTGCTACCTGGGCCTTTACCCCCCCGGCCACGCGCGACTGGTGGGTCGCCAATTTCAAAGGCTCTACCGAGGCGTTTGCGGCTTATATCGAGGAATACGCCAAAACAGGCAGCCCGTACCTTGAAAAAGCCTATTTTAGAAAGGCCGAAACCAGCGGCCAGTTGGCCGATTTACGAACCTATCAACAACAATTTCCGCAGGGTAAATACCGGAAAATGGTAGTGGATAAGGTGTATACGCTTGAAACCAAGGCCATTGAAAATATCCGGCAACAACCCGACAGCCTGAAAATACGGCGTTTTGCCGCCGATTTTCCTGAAAGCGAGCGCCTTTCCGAGTTGAAACAAGTCGTAGAAACCCGCAGCGAAAATCGCCGCGAATTGCTGGCCGCCGTGGAGGAAGCCTATGTGGTTTCTATTCGGGAAGAGCCGACCGAGGCCAAGGTGGCGGCGTATTTGCGCGATTTCCCGGATCAAACACGACTCGAGGAGGTGGAAAGTGCCGCCCGCGCCAACCCCCAGGTTTTCAGCAGGGTGCAACCTGTGCTGGAAGACGCCTATTTGAAAAAAATGGAAAACCGCCCCACTGAAGCCCAGGCGGAGCAGTACCTGCAAAAATTCCCAGACCCGGTGCAGCGGCAAAAATTTGAAAAGATATTGGATAAAAAGCCCGACCTGAAAAAGAAGGCAGTGGATAAAATTGAAAAGGCAAAAGCCCGGCGACAGGAAACCGAAGCGGCCCCGACGCCCGCCACCGGCGCTGTTGAACCGGAAACCAAGCTTCCGGACAACGAGCGCCCGCGCCGTTCCGGCATACACGACATGGTACGCGTAGAAGGTGGCAGGTTTTTGATGGGCAGCCCGGAAGGTGAACCAGGCCGGTTCGATAGCGAATGCCAACACGAGGTGCGGGTCGCCTCGTTTTCAATGGGCCAATACGAAGTTACCCAGGCCGACTGGCGCGAGATCATGGGCGAAGACCCGCCGGTTTTATACAACAAAGGCTGCGACGAATGCCCGGTGGAAAGCGTCAGTTGTAATGAGGTACAGCAATTTATAAAAAAACTCAACCAAAAATACCCCGGCAAAAACTACCGCCTGCCCACCGAAGCCCAATGGGAATACGCGGCAAGAGGCGGGAAAAAAAGCAAGGGTTATATTTTTGCAGGAAGCAATGACCTGAAAAAGGCGGGCTGGTACGATGACAACTACAAAAGTGAAGAAACCCACGGCGAGAAAAAAACAACACATCGGGTGGGCGAAAAAGCGCCCAATGAACTGGAGCTTTACGATTTGAGCGGGAATGTGTCCGAATGGTGTGAAGACACCTGGCTACCTTATCCAAATTGCGATGGCTTATCAGGCACGAACCGCGTCCTTCGCGGCGGCAGCTGGAGCGGCCCTGGGCAGTATTGTCGCGTTGCCTGCCGCGGCAACCGCGGGCCGAACCACCGCCTCAACTTTGTCGGCTTCCGCCTCGCCTTGTCCCTTCAGTGAGTTGGCCTGCCCTTCCGGCTTACCTGTGAGCACAAGGCGAAATCCGCGCCATCTGCGGGAAACACTTTTTTTCGGCAAAAAGGGAATTTTTCCGGCCTTGTGTCTGTATGGCATTATCATCCCATCTACGTATGACCAATACCCTGCACGACAACCCGCTCCCTTTGCGCGAACACATCGCCCTGACGCCTTTCGAGTCGGGCGACCTGGATGCGCTGCCCCGCTACCTCAACCATCCGGTTATTTTCCGGAATACGCTCAACATCCCCGCTCCTTACACCGAGGCAGATGCGCAATTTTGGCTCGATAAAGTCGCGGCCATGGAGCAGGAGTATGGCATGCGGCCCAACTGGGCTATCCGCCACGACGAACACGGACTGATCGGCGGGATCGGCTGCTTCCTGCGCAACGGCACGGAAGGTCACAGCGACGAAATCGGTTACTGGCTGGCCGAACCCTACTGGGGCCAGGGACTGATGACAGAAGCCGTGCAGGTATTTTGCAACTGGCTGTTTGCCACCCGTCCGCCCTTAGTGCGACTCGAAGCGATCGTATTTCAGCACAATCCGGCTTCGCTGCGGGTGCTGGAAAAAGCAGGGTTTCAGCAGGAGGGTTTTTTGCGCAAGGGACGCAAAAAACAGGATGAATACATTGATGTGTACCTGATGGCGCGTCTGCGCGATTGACTAATCCTGTATCGTTTCTGCGACGATCCAGTCTTCGTAGGCCGGGTTGGCGCGCACTTCGTAGCGCAGCAGACAGGGTGTTTCGTAGGGGTGCAATTCCAGCAGGGCCTGTTCGAGCCGCTGTTCGAGTGCGGGCGGTGTTTTTAGGAGCGCCACCCATTCATTGTCGTGTTGCAATGCCTCCTCCCACCAGTACAAACTTTGCATGGGAAACAGGTTGGCGCAGGCGGCCAGTCGGCGCTCCACGACCTGCCCGGCGATGCGGCGGGCAGTACTTTCGTCGGGACAAGGGACATAAAACACCAGAAAAGCCATGTTGGGTCAGAGCGTTTTGGAGAGGATAAAATGGAGGTACACCTCGTCCTGGTTGTTGATGCCCAGTCGGTTGTTGCCGAGGTGAAGCAGACTGGGGAGGGCGCGATCGAGTTGGTCGCCGAGGTTCGGGAGGATCATTCGGTTGCCCAGCGCCCAGCGGGCCCATTCGGGTTGTTGTTTGTCAAAACTTTCCTTGTCGAGCGCTTTCCACAGTTCGGTCATTACCTGGCGAAGATCGTCTTGCTGGGGAGCGAAATTTTTTTCAAAACCGTCTTTTATGGCGTCTAATTGCTCCTTGTCGTCGCCAAAAAAGAGCGGCAGCCATTGCGCTGCCAGTTGCTCGAAATACCGCGCGGCGGCTTCCCGGGCCAGTCCGGCGGCATGTGCGGCGATGGCGTTCATTCGGAGGGCGTCGAACATAGCGTCGCCGTAGGTAAATTGTTCGCGGGCCAGTCGGTCGAGTACGACGCGGGTGTTAAGGTGAAAATGTTCTTCAGCCAGTGCCAGGGCATTTTCGCCGCCGAAACGTTCGGTTTCCGGCAGATAAGGTACTTCCAGCCATTCGCCGCGGCCTTGCATCCAGCCTTCCCAGGCCGGTCGCAGGGTATCGTTGAGCCAGACTTCGTCGCCATTCAAACGGATGCGGAGGTGCGGGCCGTTTTCGTCCTGATACCGCAGGAAAAAAGCGCGGGCGCCGCGTTGGGGCCAGATGTATTGTTGCAGGAAGGGGCGCAAGGCGCGTACCAGGAAAACGTCCTGATTTTCGAGCGGTTGGAGATGGAAGGAGAGCCAGGACATGTTTGGTAATTAGCGGAGAATGTTTTAAGGGTTCTTATACATCCAAATAAATGTTAAAATTATCTAAGTCATTGATAATAATATGTTCAGCAATATCCTGAAGTGGGCCAATGTTAATAATCAGTTCGCCTGCTTCGAAACGGTGAACGTAGATTCGAAATTCATTTTGGTAAGAATATTCTGAGGATTTGTGAAATGGTGACAATTGCTCGTGCTGTTGAGATGGGTCATAATATTTTACCAATCCCCAATCTGCTCCTAACCTCATTTCGTCCAGTTTTGACTTAATTCGCATTAGAAACACCGGAATATTATGTATGACGACCACTGATAATTTTTCACCGCCAAAACCTGTCATTCTTTTATCCAATATATTGTTATTTTTTAACCATTCATCATTTATAGCAGTCATGCAATAAATGTTTCCATCATGTTTATCATCATATTGGCAAAGCCTTGCCCGTTCCAATTTAATATGCTCTGGGGCCTTTGGTTCTGATTCAAAAACTATTTTTCTTGTAGCATTAGTTGGCAAAAAAGTGATATGATTTAACTGACGAACCTCTAATGCTCCGTCCATCCAGTCATTGCGGGCTTGATTTCCATCTTTTTTTCGATGTTTTGAAACCTTATTCATC
>JANRLZ010000270.1:0-41124 GCA_033762055.1 Saprospiraceae bacterium | reverse complement strand
TACCCACCAGCGGGTCACGCCGCCGATGTTGCAGGGTTGAATGGTAGAAACATCGAAGTGTGTCAGGCTTTCCATTGCGCAGTTGTCGGTCGCCGTTGCCTGGCCCGTGATGCCGGTGTCTTCGTAATCCTGCAAACAGTTCAAGGTCAGGTTGGGTGGACAAGTCACAACAGGTTTCAAAAAATCGCGTACCGTCACTTCCATCTGACAAAAATTCTCCAAACCCGCCACATCCAGTACCCGAAGGGTCAGCAACAACGGCGCACCCTGATCGGCACAGGTAACCTGCACTTGCGGAAAAAACTCCACCTCGTCGCGGCTGATGCTGAGAAAAACCGGCCCGCAGTTATCGAAACTACCGGCATTTACCGTGGCGGCGTTGACATAGCCTACGCCGTTGCTGGTCAGCGAAATCTGCAAATCGGCGGCGCAAATGGCCTGCGGCGGACTCAAATCCAGCACCGTCACCGTCATGGTGGCCGTAGCGGTATTGCCGCAGGCGTCGGTGGCAGTGTAGGTCACGACGTGTTCGCCTTCCGGCACGCTGTAAAAAGGACCGTAGCCATTTCCGTAGGCAAATGAGGGCGTCACCGTCACCGCCGAGCAGTTATCGGAAACTTCGGCTTGCGGCATGGTGATCGTACCGAAGCAATAAAACCCGTCGGTGGCTACCGTCAGGGCGGAAGGGACGTTCAGTTCCGGCGGTGTTTTATCGGTCACTTTGATGATCTGGATGCGGTTGCTGAGTGTTCCGCTGCAGAAATCAATGGCCGTCCAGGTGCGCAGGATGGTATAACCCGCCGGCGCGCAGTGCTGGATGGTTTGGTCGGTGTGCGTCACTGCCATCTCGCAATCGGGACTGGCGCCCACCGGCACGCCATTGACCGTGGGTTGACCGGCAATGTCCAGATCGTCGGGGTTTTCAGAGCAATCCAGCGAGGGTGTTGAAAAATCGTCGCGGTTGGGTGGAAATGCGAGGTCGGCAAAAGTGATGTGTTTCAGCCAGATACGTTGCATGCAGGTGCTGCTGTTGCCGTGTTCGTCTGTCGCACTCCAGCGACGGTCAATACGGCGCAGCACAGGCAGGCCGTTTTGAAACACACCGCATCCGAGCGGAGTTTCCGTATCCAGGTGGGTCAGATCGATTTCGCCGGCGGGCGTGCAGTTATCAGAAACGGTTGGAAAACCCACAGCGCCGGGACCGGCGTCTTCGTTGCAAAAAACAAAGCGGTCGCTGCAATTGCTTACGGAGGGCGCCAGCGCGTCATTGACCTCCAGGGTTCCGTTGCAAAAATTGCCCGAAGCCGTATGGCGCACCCGGGCGGTGACCGACACACCGACCTGGTCGCAGGTAAGCGGATTGGGCAGTTGTTGTCCCAGTTCGTTGTAAAGAGTGAGGGTGAGTGGGCCGGGGCAGGAACTTCCGGCATTGGGCGCAATCATTTGTGTGGTGATCAGCGCCTGTCCCGCCGGGTCGAGCGACACCTGCAAGCCCTGGTTGCAGGTCAATGCGCATTGCGCCCAAGCCGCCCAGGGCAGCAGGCACGCGCAAAGCAGCGGGAATAGTCGCAAAATGCGACGTGTAATCGGCATTCGAGTAAGTATCGGCACAGGATGTGAAAGCGGATTAAATGATTAAAAGATAGCCGCCCTGCATCACTGCGAGGGCTTCCCTGACACGGGGCAAATTCAGTGCCAGAAAGGGTTAAATGGGTAAAGGCGACAGATTGGGGGCAACTTCTCCTCCAAAATTCATCACTCCACCACCAACTTCTCTACCCACATTTTCCCTTCTGCAAAAAAACGAAACAGGGCCACGCCCCGGGGTACACGGGAAATATCCAGCGTGTGCGCGCCGGCGCTGAGGGCGCCCGATTGCAGGATTTTTCCGGTAAAATCGAGGATATCATACCGGCCCGCCGCCGGAAGCGCTTCGATCAGCAGCTGGCCGTGGGCCGGGTTGGGGGAAAGTTGCAGCGAGGACGCTTCCCACGCCTCGCCGGCATCCACCGTCCCGATTTGCTGGAATCCGAGGAAAAAAATCAGGGTATTGGTCATGGCCGGCACCAGACAGGCCCCATGATCGGCAGTGGGCATGACATCAGCGATCTGGAAGCCGCTTATTCCGTTTGCCAAAAAAGAATCCCGGGCCAAAAGGCTGTTGCGGAAGGGTACCTGATCGTCGGCCATACAATAAAACAGGCGGAAGGGCGCCTTGGGTAGCCAATGATCGTAGGTATCGTTGGCATCCAGTGCTACATTGATGGGGTGCTGCGGGTTGTCCTGAATTTCCTGCACAATAGCAGGCTGCAACATCCGGAAAGGCCGCGAGGCGCCTTCATTGGCAGTCAGTTCGTCTATCAACTGTTCATTCAGTTCGGAAAGATTGATTTGACCCGTATAAAATTGCTGCACCAGCGCCGCATAGTCTGGCTTGAACACCTCCGTCAGGTCGCTGAACAGGTTGCCATAAACGGTCTGGTACGACAGCGCGGTATTCGGGATATATGCCGGGTAATAATATACCGTATCGGAAAGGATCAGGTCGCGCATGACGCCCGAAATACTATACGGGCCCGACATAGGCGCAGCAGCTGTCATTTTGAACTCCTGCTGCATGTCCAGTTCAATGGCGCGGTGCAGGGCCATGGCGCCGTGCCCGCCCTGCGAGTAACCGGTCACAAAAAGTTGGTCGTTGGTGTACACCTGGTTGCTCTGCAAAAACGCAGCGCCGGCACGCAGCATATCCATTGCCGCCCAGGCCTCGCTTTCAGCGTGTACATAGGGGTGAAATCCTTTGGAGGTATTGCCCAGTCCGAGATAATCGGGCAAAAAAGCTACATAACCCAAACCGGCAAACAACCAGCCGAGGATGCCCTCCCCGCCACTTTGCACATTGATGGAAGGCACATCCTGCCGCGACCCCGAAGTGCCGTGCTGGTACACCAAACGCGGGTAGATATGGAAGGAATTGTCCGGTACCGCCAGCAAACCGGTAGCGGTGTCTATGCCGCCCTGTACATCGTGGGTGGTATAGGCAATGTGATAATATTTGGCGCCGTACTGGATAAATGGCAGATTGTTAAATTCGGCCAGCAACTCGTTTTTGGTTTTTTCACCCAAAAAGGTGGCAGAAACCAATTGTTGCGCATTCGCTGAAAAAACAGGCAGCAGCCCTGCGAAAAGAAGGATTTTGTACATGCAACGAGGATTTTGTCGGCGAAAGATAGGAATTCGCCAACAGGTTTGCATGAAACTACAATCTGTGCAAATCTTTCTACTTGATCCGATTCGTCCGCATACGCAGCCAGTGATCGGCCAGCACGAGTGCCGTCATGGCTTCGACGATCGGGACGGCGCGGGGCACCACACAGGGGTCGTGGCGCCCCTTTCCCTTGATGACCACCGGCGCGCCATCGGCCATTCGGGTTTCCTGATCGCGCATGATGGTGGCGACGGGTTTGAATGCCACGCGGAAATAAATATCCATGCCGTTCGAAATACCGCCCTGGATGCCACCCGAATGGTTGCTGCGCGTCTGAAAAGCAGCCGTTTCGGCCACAAACAGGTCATTGTGTTCCGAACCGCGCATTTTCACGCCGGCAAACCCGGAGCCATATTCAAATCCCTTCGCCGCGTTGATGCCCAGCATGGCCTTGCCCAGATCGGCGTGTAATTTGTCGAACACCGGTGCGCCCAGGCCCGGCGGGCAACCTCGCACAACAGCGCTCACCACCCCGCCGATCGTGTCGCCGGCTTTCCGGATTTTTTTGATGTGTGCAATCATTTTTTCGGCGAGAGCCGGATCAGGACAACGAACGTCGTTGCTTTCCGTGCGGGATAAATCCAGTTCAGTATAGGCTTGTTTTAATTCGATGGCGCCTACCTGACTCACATACGCCTGAATGGTGATGCCCTGTGTACGCAGCAATAGTTTGGCGATAGCGCCCGCCGCCACCCGGGCGGCCGTTTCACGCGCGCTGCTTCGCCCGCCGCCGCGATGATCGCGATGACCGAATTTGGCCTGCCAGGTATAATCGGCATGGCTCGGTCGAAAAGCTGTGGCCAGGTGATCGTAATCGCGGCTGCGTTGGTCTTCATTCGGAATGAGCAGCGCAATCGGTGTGCCGGTGGTATGGTCTTCAAACACCCCGCTCAGCACCTGCACGGTATCGCTTTCCTTGCGTTGGGTGACAATACTGCTCTGACCGGGTCGGCGCCGGTCGAGTTCCTGTTGAATAAAAGGGAGATCAAAGGGCAGTCCCGCCGGACAGCCATCCACCACGCAGCCAATGGCCGGGCCGTGCGATTCGCCAAATGTAGTCACGCGAAACAGTTCGCCAAAAGAATTCGACATGGCCGGTAAAGGACGTAATTTTTTCTGGATTATGTAATACCGATGGTTACCCTTCCGGCAGGTATGAATTCAGGTCGGTTTTTGAACAGCGAAAAAAAAGCAGGAGGCCGAAGGAGGCCACCTGCTGCTGCACTGATGATGAAAAAAAGGATTAACGAAACGCGTTTCGAACCAACCGAAAGCATAAGGGGGAAAACTGATGTTCGCCCGGTTTTGGAATTTCGCCAAAAAAGGTCGTTTTTGTGCGAAAATGTGGTGAGGAGACCAGCCCTACCCCCCAGATGGACTGGTCCCTCGCCCACGGGCTTAAGGCCACATTTGACCTTAAATTCTTACACGGAGTTTGTCCTCGTTTTTCCGAAAGCTCCTTTGCTCAGGGACATCCTTGCAGCAGCGTTCGTGCCTTTTATTAGACAACTACTGTGCCACAATTAACAAATGGGCAACATTTTTTTTCTAAAATATGAGAAAAAACAGTCTCATCTTATACCCCAAAAAATTGATTTTCAAATCATTAGACATAAAAATGAAAACGACGGACAAATTGTCAGCATTCGCGGCAATGGCATGCGCTTTGAAAAGCCATTCACAAAACCACTCAATTCTTAACTCGTACACCTAATATGCAAACCGGTACCATATCTGTCCAAACCGAGAACATTTTCCCCATCATCAAAAAATTCCTGTACTCTGATCATGAAATCTTCCTGCGTGAACTCGTATCGAATGCGGTGGATGCCACCACCAAACTTCAGGTACTGGCCCAGCGCGGCGAGGTTAAACATGAAATTGGCGACACCACCATCGAAATTGTACTGGAGCAAGAGCAAAACCGCCTTATTATCCGCGACAAAGGCATCGGCATGACCGAAGAGGAGGTGCTGAAATACCTCAACCAGATCGCCTTCTCCAGTGCAACCGAATTTTTGGAAAAATACCAGGACAGCGGCATCATCGGCCACTTCGGCCTCGGTTTTTACTCGGCTTTTATGGTAGCCGACAAGGTGGAGGTCGTCACCAAATCCTGGCAGGAAGGCGCCGAAGCCGTGCGCTGGACCTGTGCCGGCGATCCGTCTTATACCATCGAACCCGCCGAAGAAAAAACCGCCCGCGGCACCGATATTATCCTGTATATCAACGAAGACAACAAGGATTTCCTCGATAAATTCCGCCTCGAAGGCCTGCTGGAAAAATACTGCCGCTTCCTGCCGGTGCCGATTCAGTTTGGCACCCGCACCGAGTACGTGGAAACCGGCGAAGGCGACGAGAAAAAAGAAGATAAAATCGAGGTGCCGAATATCATCAATGAAACGCGCCCGATCTGGAAACGACAGCCGGTGGAATTGCAGGATGCCGACTATGAGTCATTTTACCGGCAAATGTTCCCGATGTCGCAACCGCCGATGTTCTGGATTCACCTCAACATTGATTTCCCGTTCAACCTGACCGGCGTGTTGTACTTCCCCAAATTAGGCGGCAATGCCATGGAATTGCAACGCAACAAAATTCACCTCTATTCCAATCAGGTGTTTGTCACCGACGACGTGCGCGACATCGTTCCGGAATGGCTGCAACTTCTGCATGGTGTCATTGATTCGCCCGATATTCCGCTCAATGTATCGCGTTCCTATTTACAGGCCGACGGCAACGTGAAAAAGATCAGCGAACATATCACTAAAAAAGTCGCCGATAAACTCCACGAGCTTTTCAAAAACGACCGTGCAGCTTTCGAGCAAAAATGGCGCGACCTGGGTGTGTTCGTCAAGTACGGGGTTATTTCAGACAAAAAATTTGAAGACCGCGCTGCCAATTTTACCCTGGTAGAAAATACCCGGGGCGCCTTCTCTCTCCTGAATGAATACAAGGACAAAATAAAGGACAACCAGACCGACAAACATGGCAAAACCGTTGTCATTTATACCAATGACACCGAAGGTCATCACGCCCAAATCACTGCCGCCGAAGCGCGCGGCTATGACGTGCTGAAACTCGACACCGTACTCGACAACCACTGGATGCAACACCTGGAATACCGCTCCGAACTCGGACTGGTTTTCGTGCGGGTGGATTCCGACACAACCGACAATCTGGTACAAAAAGATGAAAAACGCGAATCCGTTTTGTCGGAACAGGAACAAAGCACGCTGAAATCGCTGTTTGAAAAAGCCCTCAACGGCCAAAGTGGCGCCTCCGTCACCCTGTCGCCGCTTTCACCCGATGAACAGCCGGTGCAAATCGTCAAACCCGAATTTATGCGTCGAATGAAGGAAATGCAGGCCCTGCACGGCATGGGCGCTCTCGGCGACATGCCCGATTCCTACAATGTGGTAGTCAATTCCAACCACCCGTTGCTGGTCAATCAACTGCTTAAAATGAAAGCGGAAACGGAGCAAGCCGGCTTGTCCAAATACCTGCTTCAACTCGCACTTCTTCAGCAGGGCATGCTCCGCGGCGAAGCCCTCACCACCTTTGTGCGCGATACATTGGGCAGACTGTAAGAAGTTGTTTGAGTTATTCCTCTCGCCGGGAGGTTTTGTGCATGGCACGAAAAATAAACCCTTGAAAATCAATAGAATCCCTTCATGGCGATCACCAAAATCACACGAATCACAGTATAATTTCACTGGCTTGTTCAATACGGCTGTAACCCGCTGTCGGCCTGCCTTCTTACCGGAAGCCAGGCCGACGGCTATTTTATCGCTGCTTCCCTTTCCATGAGTTGTTTGCCATACTCCCTTATTTGCGTAACCAACGGAATAACCTCTCTTCCTTTTTCCGTGAGGGAATACTCCGTTTTGGGCGGCACAACCGCATACACCTGCCGGTTTACATAACCGTCTTCTTCCAGTTCGCGCAGTTGCGTGGTGAGCATTTTATCCGAAATATGGGGAATGTCTTTGCGTAATTCACCGTAACGCATGGTTTGATCCTTCAGACGCCACAGGATCGGCATTTTCCAGACCCCGCCGATCTGTTCCATGACCAACTGTACCGGGTTGTAATATACTTTCCCCTTGAATATGAAGTCTGGCATGTTTTACCCGAATTTTAATGATTCCTCCATCCTTTCCAAAAAGTGTGTATCGCACTTTTAGGTGAAACTCTTGGCAAAAGTAGGTAAGGGGCGGAGTTTTGCGGCGTAATTATCTAAAATACGTACGCAATGAGCGCAATCACTGAAGTCCAATCCTACGTGCATTTTCACGGCGCCCCCACCAAGGGCAAAATTCTCATGGTAGCGAGTTCACCCGCTACTTCTCAACAGACCGGCTGGCCCATCGGCTTTTGGGCGGCAGAACTGACGCACCCGCTGCGGGTGTTCCAGGAGGCCGGCTACGAAATCGAACTGGCTTCCACCGAAGGCGGTAAATTGATGATGGATGGCTACTCCAACCCGATGGATGCAAGCGGTTATTCGGCGCATGATGTTATTTCGCTGGGCTATATGCAGCAACCATGGTTCAACGACCTGCTCGATAATACCCGGAAAATCAGCGAAATAAACCCGGCCGATTATGCCGCCATCTTTCTCGTGGGTGGCCAGGGCCCGATGTACACGTTCCGCGGCAACCGGCAACTTGAACAACTGTTTGCGGCCTTTTATGAAAGCGGCAAACCCAGCGCCGCCGTCTGCCACTCCACTACCCTGCTGCTCGAAGCCAAAAAATCGGACGGCGAATTGCTGGTGAAAGGCAAAACCTGGACGGGCTTCGCCGATGCCGAGGAGGAATTTGCCGACCAGGCGGTAGGCATGAAAATTCAGCCTTACCGTATCGAATCCGAGGCAAAGAAAATAGCCGGCACTACCTTCAAAGTCGCCGCTCCCTTTTCTTCCTACGCCATCGCCGACGGTAATCTGATTACCGGCCAGCAACAAAATTCAGGGGCTGCAGCCGCCGAATTGCTCGTAAAGATGCTGGGCCGGTAGTTTTTTCCGCTTATACTAAGTCAGTCTCGCAACCTGCTTTATGCACGCAATCAACTGGTTTGAAATACCCGCCCTCGATCTCGAAAGGGCCTTCCAATTTTACTCGACCATCCTGCACGGAAATGTCCGCAAAGGCACTTTTGGCAACGGCGAGCTGATTCTTTTCAACGTGCCTTTCAACACCGGCGAGGCCGTCGGCGGCTCTATCGTGGTTCGGCCTGATCTGCAACCGACTACCGAGGGCGGGGTGATGTACCTTCATGTCTTTGGTAAACTGAGCGATGCGGTGGCGAAGGTGGAAAATGCCGGCGGCAAAGTACTTGCAGCGGAAATCAGCCTCGGTAAATTCGGTTTTGCCGCCGTCATTATTGATTCTGAAGGCAATAAAATCGGCTTGTTATCCCATGAGCCATAAATTCCTTTGCCTTGTTGTTTTGCTGCTGGTAGGCGGCAAGGTATTGGCCCAAACGGTCGAGACGTATGCCGGCCACGAGCGGGCCGGGGTAGACCTCATGTGGTTCAAATATTTTAACAATCAACAAGGAGCGCACACGCCCTTTTTGTTTTTCAGCCGCAATCGGGCCAACACCGATTACCGGAATTCGCCGACGGCTTTTGGCTCCACGAATGCCGTTTCGTACAACTTTCGGAATGGCATCGGAATCGTGGCGGTTGGTTCGCTGGTGAATGCGGGCTTTATCCCCAAAACCGGGATACAATTAGTAAAAACAAAGGGAAATTTTCTCTTTTTCGGCTGGCTGGTTGCCGAGTTGAAAAAGGACGGCAACCTCGATTTGTTTGGCATGTTTCGCTGGCAACCGAAAGTGAATGCAAACTGGCGCGTGTTTTCGCAGCTGGAGTTGTTCCCGGTTTACCAACCGAATCAAGGGGTTTGGAACCTTACCCAGCGTCTGCGTCTCGGCGCCAAAAAACGAGCCTGGGCCGCCGGCGGAATGGCCGATTTCAACCAGTCGGGAAAAACAGACTTCCGGCTTACCAACAATTTCGGTTTGTTTTTAAGGTACGACTTTTGATATTCCGCTATGATCCTTCGCAAAATTTTCAACCCCGTCGCGGTGGCGCGCTACATGCGCCGCGAACTGGCGGCTTCGACTTTTCTATCGGTGGCGGTGTATTTTTTCTACCAGCACTCCCCTTCGGAAAAGATTGGTTTGCCGTTTTCCATAGCCGCCATCCTCGGCAGCGCGCTGGCGATATTTATCGCATTTCGCAACAACAACGCTTACAATCGCTGGTGGGAAGCGCGCACGATTTGGGGGGGTATTATCAATAACAGCCGCATTTTTGCCCGCCAGGTTATTGCCAACGCCGATCATGCCCTGGCCATCGGCAAGGCAGGCGCCGCCGAGATCGAGGCCTATAAAAAGGAATTGATCTACCGCCAGATTGCATTTGCCCATGCCTTGCGGCTGCATTTGCGCGGGCAAACATCATGGGAGGAGTTGAGCCATCTGCTGCACCGGGAGGAGTTTGAAGAAAGCGCCGGCAAACAAAACATACCCAATATCCTGCTGCTCAATCAGGGAAAACGCATCCGCGAAGGCATGAAAGCCGAAATTTTGGGCGCATTCGACAACATCAGTCTGGAGCCGACCCTCGCGGGATTCAATCATCATCAGGGCGCATGCGAACGCATCAAAAACACGCCCTTGCTGCGGCAATATCATTTTTTTACCCAGTTGTTTTTGTTGGTGTTCATGGCGGTTTTACCTTTCTCGCTCATCGCCGATTTTTATAAAATGGGCATGCCGGCGCTGATGATTCCCATCAGCATCCTGCTCTCTTTTGTATTTGGCGTGATGGGAAAAGTAGGTGAAGTGAATGAAGACCCGTTTGAAAACCGCATCACCGATATCCCCATGACCGCCATGTGTACCACCATCGAACGGGATTTGAAGGAAATGCTGGGCGAAACGGATTTACCCGAAAAAAAGCAGGCAGTTGACGGGTTTTTATATTAGTAGCATGACAAACAAGATGGATTAAATCCTTGAAAATCAATAGAATCTATTCATGGCGATCACCAAAATCGCACGAATCACAGTATAAATTATGAAAATAGCCATCATCGGCTCCGGAAATGTGGGCGGCGCACTGGCGCAACAATGGATCAAGGCAGGGCACACTGTGCTGATCGGCGCCAAATTTCCGTTGAGCGACAAAAACATCCGGCTCGCCACCAAAATTGGCGAAGACCGCTTTGCTGCCATTCCGCTTGCCGTCCAACAATGCGAAGTGGTGCTGATCGCCACACCGCCGGACGCCGTTTTCGATCTCATCGAACAAATGGGCGATGTGTCGGGCAAGGTTTTGATAGATGCCACCAATGCCGTTCGACAAAAACCGGCGCCTTACGACACCGTTTACCACGCCCTGGCCGATAAAACAGCCGCTAAAGTGGTAAAATGTTTCAACTCCACCGGTTTTGAAAATATGTTGAACCCCGACTACCACGGGATCCAGCTGGATATGTTCATGGCCGGCGACGACACTGAAGCCAAACAAACCGCCCGCCGCCTGGCACTCGACGCCGGTTTCGGCGCCTGCTGGGACTTTGGCCAGGCCGATAAAGTGGTTCTGCTGGAACAATTTGCTCTGTCGTGGATCAACCTCGCCATCATGCAGGGCAATGGCCGCGACATCGCTTTCAAGGTACTCCGGCGGTAATTATTTTCCGGAGCCGGCAACCACCGGTTCCCAACGGGCGATTTGAAGGAAAATACCGACGCTCAGCGCGCCGCCCACCGCGAGCCGGTTTTGCGCAACCGTTTCTTCCGTTGATGTCTGCTGGACGAGGTCGTAATTCGTCGCATGGTGTTTCAGCCGATAGTGCAAGGCCTGAAGCCGCAAGTCGGCATACAGTCCCCAATACCAACCCGCGTACCAGGCGGCGCGACCGCCCACCGACAGCGTCGGGGCCGTGTAACCTGCATTAAGGGTGTTGAATTTCATCCGGTAAACCTGATGCGTTCCCAGTTCTTTTAAATGTACTGTTTCAAAAAAGTTGAAAACTTTGGTAACGCCCAGTAAAAGTTCCGGCTGAAAATTCCAGCGCTCCCGCAGAAAAGCACAGGAAACTCCCGCAGCAAAGGAGTACAGACGCGCATCCTGATCGGATGACAGCCGGGTGGACGTAACCAGATAGTTGGGATAACGGTCTTGCAAGGCTTGTTCAAATTCAGCCAGGCCATAGCGTGTTTCATACAAACTGATCTCGGCCCGAATTCCCCAATGGTTGCGGAAGCTAATACCTCCGCCCGCATACCAAACCTTTCCGTTGCGGTACCCGACCGGCTGATGAAAAAGCGCAGGCTGGTGAGTGACCAGGCCATATCCGACGGCGAAATTTCCATAAAAGCCGCTTGCCCAATGGGGTCGGGATTCCAGTTCCTGACCCTGTAAAAGTCCCGCAAACAAAACAAATCCGAAGCAGGCAAGTAAAAGGCGGATCATAACAATGAAACGGGAGGGAGGGTGAAACTGGTGTCTTTGTTGAGCGCTGTACCAGTGGAATCAAATTGAATACCAACACGGAACTGGTAAATACCGGGCGTCGTTGGCGGTTCCGTCATCAACAGATCCAGCTCAAACAAGGGCGACTTTGTTGGATGAGCTTCAAAGCTCACACCGTCATTCGCTTGCATCCGGACATAGTTGATGAACCCGTCATTTTCCCAACGAAGCATGAACCGTTGGGTTATTTCTGCTTCTGCCGGAAGCGTATCAAACGGGGTGAGCGTCCACAAGCGAATCGTTTGAATGGCATGAACCGGATAAAGGGAACATGCAGTATCGGGGACAAAAGTCAAATCACTGAATTCGTCCCGAAATGGCGCCGACAAACGAATCCCGAACGCCTGTCGGGGAAGCGGCGCGTCCGCTATTTCCGGCGTTGCGCCGCTGTTGTTGATCCAGGCCGGCGTCCAATCGGACAGCAGGAAAAATAATTCACAGGATTCATCTTCACATTTCAGGTTGGAGAAGACAACAATGGTGGCAAAACCCCATAAAAGGTAGAAAAGCGGTTTAAACATGGATAGATAAAGGGTTAAAGTGTGATTTTATTGATTTTTGTGATTTGGATGATAGGCTGTGATGGTTTTGATTTTCAGGGGTTTACATAATCACACACTTAGAGCGGTATTCTTCACTCCCACTCAAATTCAAACAATCGCCCGTCCCGGACAGTAACCCAGCCTTTTTTTCCCAGCACAAAAACATGGGTAAAATCGGCGTCCGGCGGCACATCTGCCACGGTTTGCCACGTGGCGCCGCCGTCGCGGGTTTCCCAAAAAATGCCGTTCTCGCCCACTACCCAGCCGCGTCCGGGGTCCACAAACCACAAGGAACGAAAACCCTTGCGCTTTTGTCCGACGCTGCCGCCTTGCCTGATTTTTTTCCAGTTTCGTCCCCCGTCGGTGGTTTTCAGGAGGGTGCCGCTGTTGCCGCAGATGTAACCCGTATGGGCGTCGGCAAACTGCACGCACTGGAAAAAATCGCCGGTAATATCCAGGCGCTGCCAACTGTGTCCGGCATCGTCGGAACGCATGACCCAGCCAAAGCCCGCCGCATGTACCGTCTGGAAATCGGAATACCAAACGGACTCGATTTCATTGGGGAAATCGTGCAGGGTATCGGTTTGCCAAAATGTTTCCGGACCAAAACTGCGCACAAATCCGCCGTGATAGCCTTCGCCCCCGGCGATCATGCCGCGTTTTTCGCCGGGAAAATGACAGGCGCGGTTCCATTTTTTAAAATCTACCCGGAAAGTCTGCCAAACTTGCTCGCCGGGCGGCCGATAAAGTAGCAAATCCTGTCCGCAGGCATACCCTTGTCCGTCCGGATCAAAGCATACGTGTTCCATTTTTCGATTCAGGGCAGTGTCTTGTACCCAGGTATTTCCGCCATCGGAGGTATGGAACACAAAACCGGATTCCCAGGCCCGCCCGCCGGTCAGCGCGCCGTGCAGCGAGTCGGAAAAAGCGATGCAGGTCAGTTCTTCACGAGTGGGCGAAGACAGTTCCCGAAACGAAACGAGCGAAACCGCTTCTTTGCCGCAGGCAGCGAGCGCGATACAGGAAAAACAGAGGAGACAACGCAGGCACATGCGTCAAAAGTAAGGATATGTACAGCAAATCACCGTCTAAATTGCTGGCAATCAATAGATAGTATACAGAATTAGTTTCGTACCGTTGGATCAACCCATTTTTGCCGGCTCTGCGTTGGTCTCGCCTAAGGCGAGACGCCGAAATTAGTCCCATTTCGACTGCAAAATCCGCCTTGATCCAACAAAAATGGCTCCGACCCACCAATACTAAACTAATTCTGTATACTATCTAATTCTTTGACCTTTTTATTATTCGATATTTTCAAAAAAGGTAAATACTTAGCCGGCAGTTTCGAGTCAAAAAAGCGGCTTGTCTGACCAAAACCTGCCTGCTTTTTTGAGTTCGATGCAGCGCATCGGACGAAAAAAACGGCGAAGGCTGGGCAAAATCCGGCCTTTTTTGACTGAAATGGGAGCGGCTAAGTTTTTACCCAAAAAGCTGATTTATCTTTGTGGGGTATACGTGGCAATTATCGCTCACCGATACCTTTTGTATGCCCATTGACATCGGTTTCATCGCCTTTTTTGTGTACGGCTTCTGGCAAGGTTACACGCGCGGCATCATCAGCACAGTGTTCAATCTTGCCTTGTATGTGTTTGGCTTTGTCCTGGCTTTTAAAATGGCGCCCACCATGACGAAACTGCTGCAAAGCATGTTTCACTCCGACAACCCGACCATCTTTCTGGGCGCTTTTTTTGTCAATTTGCTGATTATCATGATACTCGTCCGGCAAACGGCGCGCGCCATCGAAGGCGCCCTGCGCATGGCTTACCTCGGCATCATCAACCAGGTAGCCGGTGGCGTGGCAATGGGCTGGTTCCTCGTCGTGGTGTACAGCGTGCTGGTCTGGTTTGGAGTCAAAGTTCATTTTATCAATGAACTGACCCGGCAGGATTCCCGCACCTACCCTTTTTTAGAACCTTTGCCGGGAAAAGCCAAGGAATTTGCCATCGGGATGAAACCCATGGCGCTGGATGTCTGGGATTCGTGGGACAAATGGACCGACGACCTCAACGAATACGGTTTTGAACGATCCGAAGGAAAAGATAAAAAATACCTGCCGCCCGAAGATACCAAAGCCATCGAAGACGACCCGGCGCCCAGCACCCGCCAGCCGGCGCCCAACCGGCCCTCCGCCCCGGTGCTTGAAGACAGCGACGGGATCGAAGAGTAACCGGTAGCACGGACTCTAGTCCGTCAGGACGGACGGCATTTATGCCAGCGATTGACAGCAAGGACGAGGCGCACGTTTCTCACAATTGCGCATCGCGGTGCGGACTAAAGTCCCCCTATCCCGCCGGACTGAAGTCCATGCTACCAGACTTCAGTCACTGCCTCAAAATCAGTTTCCGCTCCGAAACAGCATTTCCCTGCCGGCATACCACGTAATAAGCGCCTGCCGGGTATTCCGACAAGTCAAAACGCCATTGGGTATCGCCGGCGGCGACTTCCCGGGGAGAAAGCAGCGGCACGCTGTGGCCCCACTGGTTGTGCAATTCGATGCTGATTTCAGCCGTTTTTTCCTGTGAAATTTGCAATATCAGCGTATTTTTTACCGGATTGGGCGCGGCGGTTACCAGCAGTGCCGGCCGGATGTTTACGCTTTTGGCCGGGGAATATTCCGCCTTGCCGTCGTAGTCAATCTGTCTGAGCCGGAAATAATGCTCGCCGGCAGGCAGATCGCGGAGTTCAAAAGAATAGTCGCGGCGTTGCGTACTGTTGCCGTTTCCATCTACAAATCCTTTTACTTCATAATTTAGACTGCCGGTCGGGCCGTTTTTGACGGCATGCTGTATTTCAAAACCCGCATTGTCTTTTTCAGTGGCAGTGGCCCATTGCAGCAATACATTGTTTTTATCCTGCAAACGGGCGTCGAACGAGAGCAATTCCACAGGCGCTGCCGCCGTAATGATAAAATTGACGTTGGAAATATCGTAAAAAATGTTCCCTACGCCGCGCACCCGTATGCGACAGGTCGTGGAAGGCAGGTTGGGAATGGTGACGTTTTGCGTGCCGTCGTTGGGCGTGCTGGCCAGGATGATTTCGGGGTAATTGAATCCGCCGTCGGTCGAAAGCGCGATTTCAACATTGGCGCAATTGACGGCGCCGCCGCTGGTACCCGATACATCCCAGGTAATGGTTTGGGTGGTTCCGCCCTGCCAGGTCACGGCGGTGTTGGGCTGTGTCACCCGGAAGGGTCCGGCAGCGCCACTGACGGTTACCACCATATTGTCTTCGCCCGTACAACCGGCGCCGCCGAAATAGTCGCGCACTGTAACACGGAAATTCAGGGTGCGCGCTACGCTGGGCAATACTTCCCAGGTGGGACTGGCATTGGAGACCACGGCGTCGAGGTTCGGGAAATACCGTTCCGCTTCGGGCGTAGGGTTGAGTGAACGAAAATTGGGGCCGCCGGTATTGGTAGGCAGGGGTGGTTGCACGGAATCTTCATTATTGTATTGTTCCCAGCAATAGCGAATGGCATCGCCGTCGGGATCGGAACCGGATGCGGTGAGAACGAAGGGGGTGGATTTGGGAATGGTGTAATCAGCGCCGGCATTGACGGTGGGCGCATCGTTGCCGGTGATGGTTTCGGTGTCGCAGGTATGGCCGCCGCCAGTCACAAAAGTGGCAGCTTGTTGCAAACTGCGCGCATGGAAATAGGGGTCGCTGTTGGGCTGCACATCCTGGTCGTCGCAAATGCCGGCATAGCCCATGATGGTAGAGCCGCTGCCGGGTTCGTAGGCCGAGGGTAGGGAGCGGTTGCCGTTGCAGGAGCCGTGCGTGCCGTTGAAGGTATGCGCGCAATTGAACTGGTGCCCCATTTCGTGCGCCACATAATCTATATCAAACGGATCGCCGACGGGCGAAGAGCCGCCCGTGACGCCCCGGGCCTTGTTGGCGGCGCTGCATACGCTGGCGAGCGAGGCCACGCCGCCACCGCCGGTGCTGAACACGTGTCCGATATCATAATTGGCGTTGCCGATGCGGTTGTTGCAGGTGGTCTGGTTTTGACCCAGCATGGCGACGCCGTCATTATTGGTATAAGGGTCGGTCGCGCCGTTGAGAAAAATCAGGGTATCGTTGTTGGAAACCAGGAACATGGTGACGGCAAAGTCGTGTTCAAAAACGCCGTTCACCCGGTTGAGGCTGGTAACCATGGCGGCCCGGGCGGCCGGCACGGTACCGCCGTGGAAGCCCGCATATTCGCCGGTGCAGGCCAGCGCCAGGGCGTATTCGCGCAATTTGCAGTCGCCTGCTTCGGTCGCCGGGCGGTTTTCATCCACTTTTTCGCCTTCGCCTGTTGTTTCACAAAACCAGGTTTTATCGGCCGGGCGGGGGTAGTCTTTTTTATAGTACACCACATAATTCGTCCGGTCGCCCTGGCTGTACGGATCAATAAACCAGGCTCCGTTCTTACTGCGCAATACCATGGCGTGAAAACCGTGGGGAGTAAGATCACACTTCAGCGTAGCGCCCGGTTCGTCTATCCCGATACCTGTGTAACAGCGAATATCGGGGTTTTGCGCCTGGTAATCGGGCCGCATGACCGGCGATTCGAAAAGCAAAAAACGGCTGGTACGGCCATCGGGGGTAGGCAGTTCAATTTCCAGGGTATTGCCGGCGGCCTGCGGACTAAAACGCAGGGGAGCGGAGGCCAGCAGGGGTTGCAGGGCATCCAGGTCAAAGGCCACCGTTCGATACTGCCGGGGTATGATACGGCGTTCTCCGGCGAGCGATATTCCTGTTTCCGCTACATCGTGCCAGCTGTTTTGTGAAAATAATAATAGAACAGGGAATAGAAGCGCTGCGGACAGGAATAACTTTTTCATAACGAAACGGAAAAAAACGCGAAAGAAGAAGATTTTGCGCAAAAAAAGACTTGATTTTTCGCTTTTACAAACTTTTAGCATTGTTTTGTCCGAAACCATACCAAACAAAGTTCTGCCCAGCCCGACAAACCTGCATTTTGTCCGCAACTGAAATGCAACACGGGGGTTACATTTGTGGTCTATCCCGTCTGAACCGCGCATCAGGTTGATAAACTATCGAACATGAAAAACTGGTTTTCCGCTTCATTTTTCCTCTTTTTTTCTGTGCTGCTTGGCGCTCAGGTGCTCCCCACCGACACCTTGTCGCGTGCCGGCGCCTGGGCAACCCTCGAAATTATCAACGGCGACAGTACATTCCTGATGACCTTGCACCCGGCGCGCCTGGTCGCCAAACGAAAATTCAAGGACCTGGAAGAGCAACGCCAGTTCAGACGTTATGTGGTGGCGGCGCGCAATGTGTACCCTTACGCCGTTCAGGCCGTGGATTTGTATCAGGAAATTCAGGAAGAAACCAAAGATATGAACAAGCGCAAACGCAAGCGTCATATCCGCCGCGAACACAAGGAATTAAAGGAAGACATGACCGAACGTATCAAAAATCTCTCAAAAACGGAAGGCAAAGTGTTGGTCAAAATGATCGAACGCGAACTGGATATGCCTTTTTATGATGTCATTCGCAGCACCCGCGGCGGCACAACAGCGGCATACTGGAACACGCTGGGTAAATTTTATGGTTACGACCTTAAAGAAGGCTACCGTCAGGGGCAGGACCCGCTGCTCGACGAGGTGTTTATTGATTACGATTTCGGAAATCCCGTGCGGTAGAAGCGGGTATATTAGACCGCTTGCGAAAGTATCTTTTTGGCCCAAACCGAGCCTTTCCCAACCATAAAATGCACCAGTTTTGGCTCAAACGCTACTTTCACAAGCGGTTTATTTTTTCAGACTGCTTACCGTGAAAAACAAGATTCGCCCCAAAAGCGAACGATGCCCCTTTCTCTTTTTGTCCGACACTCTTGTTTAAGCATCTTTTAAGGAGGCTTTAATTGCCGACCTGTTCGCCTGCTGCAACTTTGCCGGATGGAATGACTGAATCCTGCCTGGTTCGGATAGTTCCCAAAAAAAGACGGATTTTTGGGCATGGAAAAAACCAAGGTATTGTTCATCGAAGACGAACCCAAAGTCGCACATTCGGTCAAGGCCTGGCTCGAAGAAAACGGGTTTGCGGTAGAAGTGGCGCCCGACGGCGCTGTGGGACAGTATTTGGTGCAGACCAATGCCTACGATATTGTCTTGCTCGATCTGAATTTGCCTTTTGTACATGGTTACGAGGTGTGCAAAACCATTCGCACTGTACGGCCTGCATTGCCGGTAATTCTGGTCACAGCATTGGGGAGTGTGGAGCAAAAACTGACCGGTTTTGATGTAGGTGCTGATGATTATTTGGTCAAACCATTTGATTTTCGCGAATTGCTGGCACGAATGCGTACGCAGCTCAAAAAAAAGAACCTGACCGGGGCGGAACCCAGTACATCCGAAATTTTGCAAGTGGCGGATTTGGAAATCAACCTGGGGTATAAAACCGTTTCACGCGCCGGAAAAACCATTGACCTGACTGCCAAGGAATATTCCTTGCTCGAATACCTGGTTCGTCTCAATGGGCGGGTTGCATCCAAACATGAAATTGTGGAGGCGGTTTGGGATGTAAATTTTGATACCGGTACCAATGTAGTAGAGGTGTACATCAATTTTCTGCGCAAAAAGATTGACCGGGCATTTGAGCCAAAACTTATCCATACCAAACAGGGGCTGGGATATTTTGTCAAGGCGCTTCCCAACGTATGAACATCCGCACCTCCCTCACCCTTCGGTTTTCAGCCATTGTTGCCACCATCCTGATGGCGTTTTGTATCGCCGTTTATTCGCTTTCAGAAAATTATCGCCGGGAAGAATTTTTCTCCCGCCTCGAAAATCGCGGCCTCACCACAGCACGGCTTCTGGTCACTGTCAAGGAGGTGGACAACAACCTGTTGCGTATCATTGACCGGAATTCCATTCAGGCCCTTTATCAGGAAAAGGTGATGATTTTCGACAGCCGCGACAGCCTTTTGTATGCCAGTCTCGACGACCTGGAGGCGGGCTATTTACCTGAATTATTGCAGCGTATTCGCCGGCAAGGCAAGGTGGAGTATACTGAAAATGAGATTGAACATGTCGGATTTACGTTTGAAGACCAGCAAAGCCATTACACCGTTATTTCTTCTGCTTTCGACCGTTATGGCAGAAGCAAACTGGACAACCTGCGCAGCGTTCTGATTACCGGCTTTTGTATTGCCGTTTTACTCACCGTGCTGGCCGGCTATATTTTTGCCGGTTTGGCATTGCAGCCGCTGGCGCGCATCAATGAAGATATTACCAACATTGGCGGGCGCAATCTCGATCGGCGGGTGAGCGAAGGCAACGGCCGCGATGAAATTGCGCAATTGGGGATTAATTTTAATAAAATGCTGCACCGACTGGAAGATGCCTTTCGGGTACAGCAACAATTTGTGAGCAGCGCCTCACACGAACTGCGCAATCCGCTGGCCGCCATTACCAGTCAGTTGCAACTGATGCTTGAAAAACGACGCAGCGAGGAAGAATATGAAAAATCGCTGCGTTCTCTGTTGGAAGACACCCAAACCCTGGTAGAACTCACCAACGGGTTGCTGCTGCTGGCACAGTCGAATGTAGAACGACAACGCATCATCTTTTCGACCGTTCGGGTGGATGAACTGATTTTTGCCGCGCAGAACGAGTTGCGCAAAGCCCATCCCTCCTACCATTTTCTCTTTGAATACGATGCCCTGCCCGACGATGAGGCAGCGCTGTCCATACTCGCCAATGAACATTTGCTTAAAACGGCATTTATCAACTTCATGGACAATGCCTGCAAATTTTCACCCGATCATATCGTGCGCATCAGCGTGGGCATGAAACGCAATGCCATCGTGGTGAGTTTTTCCGATCATGGCGAGGGCATACCACAGGAAGAACAGGAAATGATATTTACCCCGTTTTTCAGGGGGCAACACACCAATTCCAGCGTACCGGGGTACGGAATTGGTCTTGCTTTATGTCGTCGTATTGTTCAATTGCATGAAGGGGAGATCATGCTCCTGTCGGAACCCGGCAAAGGAAGTAAATTCACCGTTTCGCTCCCCATTGGCACGGCAGCGACCTGAATTTTGCCACATAATCATTTTAATTTTCTTTTAATGCGGCTTTAATACCGCCCTTTGGCGGGCAGGGGAGATTTGTTGTTTCTAAGTAGACTGTTTCAAGGACTCCGACCGACTCAAGGAGAACAACATCGTTTTTCCTTTCAACAATTTAATCAATTATGTTCAAACAGATTACACCCGTTTTTCTCCCGGTTCAACGAACGCGTATGGCGAAGAAACTGCGACCCTTTTTCCAGTTTTTCTTGCTGGCAATTGCTTCGATCTGGTTACTTGGTTTGCAGGCGCGTCCTGCCTTTTTTTCAGTAGAAACACCGGAGGCCTTTTTCCCGGGCGACACACTGATTGAAGCCGAAATTTGCGCCGGCGATACCTATCCATTTGACGGACAATTGCTTGGCGACCCGGGCACCTATAATGCCACCTACACGGCTTCTGATGGCAGCGACTCCATCGTAACCTTGCAGTTGTCGGTGCTGCCCATCTCTCAAACCGACCTGGACGTTACGATTTGCGCCGGTGAAACCTATGATTTCAACGGCGAAACCCTGAGTCAGTCGGGCGAATACGTAGCCACCCTGATTGCCGAAAATGGCTGCGATTCCATCGTGCGATTACAACTCAATGTACTTCCCCCTATTGTGACCAACCTGGATGCTGCCATTTGCGAAGGTTATTATTATGTCTTTTTGGGCGATACCCTGACGATAGCCGGCAACTATGCCAAAGTGCTGACGGCAGGAAACGGCTGCGACTCGATTGTGCGCCTGAATTTACAGGTGGTCGGTTTTTTTGAGACAAACCTGGTGGCGACAATTTGCTCGGATGATTTTTATGTTTTTGGCAGTGATACGCTCTTTGCCGACGGCGTTTACGTAGATTCACTTACGGCACAATCCGGCGGTTGCGATTCGATTGTCACGCTGAACTTGTTCGTGTTGCCCAATATTTCCACGAATGTGGCCGTACAACTTTGCGTTGGCGCCTCTTATATTTTTCAGGGTGACACCTTGACGGAAGACGGCATTTATGTAGAAATTCTCGATGCCGCCAACGGCTGCGATTCAGTAATTGTACTGGATTTGACTTTCGTCACCTCCTTTGAAACGACGCTGGAACAAACTATATGTGCCGGCGATACCTATGTCTTTGGTAATGACACGCTGGATACGGAGGGAACCTACTCGCTGACGCTTACCGCCAGCGGCGGCTGCGATTCGATCGTAACCTTGCAACTCAGTGTATTACCCGGGGCAACCGGTGCGGAAGAAGCCACCATTTGTGAAGGTGAAACCTTTGAATACAACGGCGAATCCCTTACCAATGCCGGAAACTACACCTTTGTCCTGGAGGATGAAAATGGCTGCGACTCTATCGTAACCCTTACCCTGAACGTATTACCCGCCAGTGAATCGGCTATCGCTGCGACAATCTGTAACGGCGAAACGTATCCTTTCTTTGGACTCGAACTGGACAATTCCGGTGTATTTGAGGCCATCCTGACTGCCGAAAATGGCTGCGACAGCCTTATTACGCTTACCCTGACCGTACTACCTGCTCCGGAAGTCACCCTGGAAGCGACGATCTGCGCCGGCGAAACCTACGATTATAACGGCGAATTGCTCAGCGACGCCGGTGCGTACACCTTTGTGTACACGGCGGAAAATGGTTGCGATTCAACGGTAAATCTGAACCTGTTGGTCTTGCCGGTTCAAAGCACCACCCTTAATGTCAACATTTGCGAGGGCGAAGCCTACTTGTTTGATGGCATCCTGCTAACAGTTGCCGGCACTTATAGCGCTTCACTGACCGGCGAAAATGGTTGCGACTCGACGGTAACGCTGGTGCTGGGCATTTTGCCGGTACAAAACACGGCGGTTGAAGCCACGATTTGCGACAATGAAACCTACGAGTTTGACGGCGAAAACCTGAGTGCTGCCGGTACTTATACCGCTTTGCTGACAGGAGAAAATGGCTGTGATTCGACCGTTGTGCTCACCCTGAACGTCCTTCCTTCACAGGGGTCAAACATCGAAGCCAGCATCTGCGAAGGTGAAATCTACCCCTACGCAGGCGCGGCCCTTGATTCCAGCGGCGTGTATGAATTTGTATTCCAAACCGAAAATGGCTGCGACAGTATCGTCACCCTTACCCTGACCATACTCCCCAACGCAGCAACTGCCTTGACGGCCACCATCTGTGCCGGCGATACCTACGATTACAACGGCGAATTGCTGAGTGATGCCGGTGATTACACCTTTGAATATCAGGCAGAAAATGGCTGCGACAGTGTCGTAACCCTTACACTACAAGTATTACCCGCTGCAGCAACCACCCTGGCTGCAGCGCTCTGTGAAGGTGCATCGTATGTGTACGGCGACGATACGTTGAGCGTGTCGGGTTTTTATACCTACACCTTTACGGCGGAGAACGGTTGCGACTCAACGGTGACCCTGGTGCTGGAATTTGTCGGCGGTTTTGAGACCAACCTTACCGCCGCCATTTGTGACGGCGAATCCTATGTATTTGGGAATGATACGCTGACGCTCAGCGGACAATATTCCCAGTTGCTCAGCGCCGCCGGTGGCTGTGATTCGCTGGTAAATCTGACACTCGACGTATTGCCGCACGTGGAAAACGCTTTGAATGTCGCTATTTGTGCCGGCGCATCCTATGATTTTAATGGCCAGATATTGACGGAAACCGGCAGTTACACCGCTGTATTGACGGCTGAAAATGGTTGTGACTCAACGGTGGTATTGAGCCTCACGGTGCTTCCAACCCAAACAACCGAGCTGTCGGCCAGCACCTGCGCCAACGAGCCTTACCAGTTCAACGGACTGGCACTCAGCGATCCGGGGGTGTACTCCGTCGTGTTGACCGGCGCAAACGGTTGCGACTCCACCGTGGTGCTTACGCTGTCGGTATTGCCTGTTTCCGGCAGTGAACTGACTGCCGACATTTGTGCCAATGAATTTTACAATTTTGGCGGTGAAATATTGTCGCAGGAGGGTGTATACCAACTGAATCTGCCGGCAGAAAACGGTTGCGATTCGATCGTGACGCTCACCCTGACGGTGCGCCCCCTGGCTGAAACGGCGTTTGCAGCTTCGGTTTGTAACGGTGAGTCATTTGAATACAATGGAACGGTGTTGACAGAAAGTGGCGAATACCAGTTTGTGTACGAAGGTGCAGCAGCCAACGGTTGCGATTCGATCGAAACCCTGTTCCTGACGATTTTCCCCGCGATCCCGCCTACCGAAATTTCGGCGGCCATTTGCGCCGGCGAGTCGTACGAATACAATGGTCAGACCCTTACGGTTCCTGGTACCTATACTTTCGAACTGGCTTCATCCGTAGGATGCGATTCGGTTGTGCTCCTCACACTGATCGGATTGCCTGACGTATTTACGGAAATTTCGGCCGGCATTTGCGACGGCGAGTCGTATGACTTTGACGGGCAAATTCTGGTCGAAAGTGGCATATACACCGCCGTGTATACTGCCGCCAACGGTTGCGACTCTACCGTGGTGCTTTCATTGACGGTTAATACGGTGAATACCAATGTAACCCTGGATGGCGCCACACTGACCGCTGCTGCTGTTGGCGCAACCTACCAGTGGATCAACTGCGCCGGCAACCAGCCCATTCCAGGCGCCACAGGCGCTTCATACACTGCTGATGCAACCGGCAATTACGCCGTTATTGTAACGCAAAACGGTTGTACGGCTACTTCCACCTGTGTTTTTGTTGAAGTGGTTGCCGCTTATGAACCCTTGCAATTCGGCGCCTGGACGGTTCAGCCTAACCCGGCTGTGTCTTCCGCCAGCATCTTGTTCGACGAAGCGACCACCGAGGAAATGGAGCTGACGGTGCTGGATATGACCGGACGATGGCTCAGCCGGCAGCAGGTAGCCATTGGTACCCGCACCCTGTTGCTTGACCTGACGGACATGCCCGACGGTGTACTGATACTCCGACTAGAGCATGAGCAGGGTGTAGCCTCCAAACGACTGGTAAAAGCCGCGCGATAGGCTCAAGTGTAAAAAAGTGTAAAAAAGGCGAAAAAAGCCTTAAGCCCGGCACTGGTTTGCAGTGCCGGGCTTTTTTATATCAAAACATCTCGGCATCTTGCCGCACATAATGCGTATTTGCCTGCTGATATGGATTTGGGTATTACCTGGATACGCCTCACTGTTGTACAGCCAGGGGCAGCGCGCTGTTTTTGAAAAATTACAAGGTGTCAGGTACAAACATATTATCAGTTCAATGACAACTGATGAGTTTGGCCGCTTGTGGTTTAGTACGATGGGGCGTGGCGCATTTTGTTACGATGGCTATAATTATTTCCGTTACCGAACCGACAGCGACCATCCAAAGTCGCTCATCAACGACCGGGTGTATGGCTTGTTGCCCGATAGCAAACGACGCGTCTGGTTTGCAACGCTGGAAGGGGTTTGTATGCTTGACCGCCGCAGCGATGTGATGACGCGCATTCCCTGGTACCAGGATTCGGTGCGGCAGTTTCACACCATTCATGAAGATCGCAAGGGCGTTGTCAGGATCGGCTCTAACAAAGGTTTGTTTTTGTACGACGAATCGGCCGGTGCTTTGGCAAAAATTCCGCTTGCCAACGAGCGCCAGATGCGGGGCATGACGCATGCATTTTACGAAGATAAAAATGGAATGCTGTGGGTAGGGCGAAGCGACGGACTGTATCGTTTTGCAGCCGACCGAAAACAATACTCGCAAGTACCGCTTACCCTGCCGGATGAAAATGGCAGTATCCAGGCCGTCCATGCTTTTTTGGAAGACCGGCGCGGCGATTTCTGGTTGGGTACCGAACAGGGGCTTTTTGTATTCCAGCCGGCCCATGCTACTATTTTCAGGGCAAGTTTGCCCGATTCCATGGCGTTTCGTCCGGTTAATACTTTGCTTGAAACCGGCGACGGAATACTCTGGTTGGGTTACAACGGTCATGGACTGCTTCGCTGGGACAGAAAGAATGGCGGATTCCAAAGTTTTAAAAACAACCCGCTTGATCCGCACAGCCTTGCCAGCAACAATGTGTACTGCCTGCAAGCCGATTCATTCGGTAATTTATGGGTGGGTGCGGGCAGCGATGTGATGCGTTTTGACCTGCGCCAAAAGACCTTTTCGCTTTGGCCAATCAGGGCAGAAAGCCCGGTTGCACCGGAAAATTCGGTGTACCGCATGGCAGAGGATCAGGCGGGGGGCCTCCTTGTAAGCACCAGCCGGGCTATTTATTATTTCGAAAAGCTGGGCGCGGCCCCGTTATCGATTCAGGTGGATGGCCAAAAAACCCTGGCCGGCGATTTTCATCAGGATGCAACAGGAAGGGTTTGGGCCGTTATTCAGGGCGGGTTATTTGTATGGAATACGCCGTTTCGGAGATTTGAACGTTTTAATACACCGCCTTTGCCCGGCAAAGTGCTCAATGTCGTGGTGGATGTGGAAGACCCGCAGGTCATCTGGCTGGGCACCCAAAATGGACTGTCGCGTTTCGACCGGCGATCGGGCGAATTGCGCTCCTTTACCGGGTTTTCACCTTCCAATTTCGATCAATTCGTTCGGCGTTTTGCCGACGACGGGCGGGGCTCACTTTGGCTTGATTTGCCAAATTTTTTGGGGAAATTTGACAAGAAAAAATTCACCACCCGCTTATTCAACAGCGACTCTTTGCCGCCATACCGATTGGTCAACAATGAAATTCTCGATATTGTTGTTGCACCCGATGCCCGGGTTTGGGTGACAACTTCGGGCGGCATCTCCATCATTGATCCGTCAACGGATCAATTTCACAACATCACCCGCAAGGATCGCCTGCCTGACAATGTGGTGCCTACCGTTCTTTTTGACCAATCCGGCAATGCCTGGGCCATTTTGCCCGAAGCGGTGGCTCGAATTGACGCCGCAAGCGGCGAATTGAGCAGTTTTAGTACCGAATCTATTTTTCAGACCTCCAGTTGGAGCCGAGGCCGTTGTCGCCTGCGCGACGGACGATTGTTATTCGCTTCGTTGCAGGGTATCGTTTGCCTTGATCCATCGCAAATGCAGGAGAAATTGCCTGCCTCGCGCATCCTGTTGACCGGCTTTGAAGTGTCGGGAGCCAAACGCATTTTTCAGGCAGCACCTGAATTTTTGGAAAATGTACAGTTGCGACACTTCGAAAATAACCTGACCCTCGAATGGGCGGGCATTCAACTGGCGCAGTCGGGCGAACTCCGCTATGAGTGCAAGCTGGAACGCAGAGGAAAAAAGGGGGTATGGGAGCAAAAAGGCGCCGAACGCCAGGCGGTGTATGCCAACCTCGATCCAGGCGCCTATACCTTCCGTGTGCGGGTGGCCGGCAGCGAATCGCCCGAACTGATCTTGTTTTTTGCCATTGCGCCGGCCTGGTACCAGACCGATTCATTTATTATGTTGTTGATGGCGCTTTTTGTAACGGCGGCCTATCTCTTCTGGCGCAACCGCGAAGACAACCGCGAACTGGTGCAACAAAAAGAACTTGCCGAACAAAACGCCCGCTACAAAACGCGCTTTCTGGCCAACATGAGCCACGAAATCCGCACCCCGATGAATGCCATCGTCGGCCTGAGTCGCCTGCTCACCGAAAGCGCCCTGCCGCCTAAACAACGCGAATATTCCGAAGCCATCAAACAAAGCTCCGAAAACCTGCTGGTCATCATAAACGACGTTCTTGACCAGGCCAAAATTGAATCGGGCAAATTCAAATTTCAACAAAAACCTTTTGATCTGATTGTTATTCTCCGGCATTTGCAAAACACGGTCGGACTCCGTGCGGAGGAAAAAGGACTTCTGTTCAGCCTGGACATTGCGCCCGGAACCCCTACCCGACTAACGGGCGATCCGGTGCGGCTCAACCAGATTTTGACCAATTTGTTGGGTAACGCCATCAAATTTACCGAACACGGCGAGGTAAGCCTTCGGGTGGAAAGCCGGCAGGAATCATCGGAACTGCTTTGGCTGAATATTACCATTACAGATACCGGGATCGGAATCGCTGCCGAACAACTCGGCAAGGTGTTTGAAAGTTTTCAACAAGCCGACGACGATATTTCAGCGACCTACGGCGGCACCGGGCTGGGGTTAAGTATCACCAAGGATCTGGTGGAACAACAGGGCGGCGCTATTGCCCTGGAAAGCGCTCCCGATGAAGGCACTAAAGTGGAAGTACGACTTCCATTTAACCATTGGAAAAAGGAAGAGGCGCCGGCGCCGCCCATCGCTACCGCTGCGCCTCAATTTGAAAACCTCCGCATTTTACTGGTTGAAGACACGTTTTTTAATCAGATGCTGGCCATCGAACTCCTGAAAAGCCGCATCCCCGGCGTCGTGATCGAACTGGCTGAAAACGGCGCCGTCGCCCTCGAAAAAGTGGAGAACGACGGCGCTTTCGACCTTGTACTGATGGACATCAAAATGCCTGTAATGGACGGCCTGGAGGCGACCCGCCGCATACGCAGTATATCGCAGGGCAGGCCGTATCCAATCATTGCACTGACCGCCAATGCGGTACCGGGCGAATGGGAAAAATGCCGGGAGGCCGGCATGGATGCGCTCGTTACCAAACCTATTGATGCCGATGAACTTTTTTCCACCATGCACCAACTCCTGAATAAGTCATGAAAATCAATACCGACCAACTGCGCGCCTTGCTGGGCAGCGAGGAAGCGGCCCAACGCTTTGTACGGATGTTTGAAGAAAGTTTGCCGCAACAACTCCGCCAGCTGCATGAAAGCCTCGCCTCGGGCGATTGGGAAACGGCAGGCAATACCGCGCACGGATTAAAAAGTCAGTGCCGCTACCTGGGCCTCAACGACTGGGCCGATACCTTGCAACAAATTGAAAATGAACCTCAAAAAGCGCTGGATGCCGGTTGGCCGGCTCTACTGGTTTGATCGAAAGGAAATCAGCTGCGCACCACCATCTGGTAACCTTCACCGTGTACGTTCAGAATTTCGATTCGGGGATCGGCGGAGAGAAAGGTACGGAGTTTACTGACATACACGTTGAGGCTGCGGCCTTTAAGCATATCTTCATCGCCCCAGATGCGTTGCAGGGCGTTGTCGCGGCGAATGATACCGTTGTCGCTTTCACAAAACAGTTGAAGTAGTTTGGCTTCGATGGCGGTCAGTTTGACCATTTCGGCGCCGCCGTGCAGTTCGCGGGTCGCTACGTCGAAGCGATACAGGCCGACATCATACACGGCTTGTTCCGACTTTTTCTGCTGGGTGCTACTCCGTTTGAGGATGTTGCGTACGCGGAGGTAAAGTTCCTCCATACTGAAGGGTTTGGTGATATAATCGTCGGCGCCAAGTGCCAGACCGCGGATTCGTTCTTCTTTTTGTACCGCTCCTGTCAGAAACAAAATAGGGATTTCAGCATTGATCCGGCGAATATCCTCAGCAAGGGAAAAACCGTCTTTCAGAGGCATTTTTACATCCAGAATACAGGCGTCGAATTGGCTGCCCTTGAAAGCGGTCAACCCTTCGTCGCCACTGTGGCGCAGGGTAACGGCATAACCTTTTGCTTCTAAGTATTCCTTGGTAAGCGGGCTGAGGGTAAGATCGTCGTCAACAAAAAGTAAGTGCATAGGGCGATAAATTCTTCCACAAACATCGGCATTGAACACCGCTTTTTGTGTGCTCCCGGGCAATGTGAGCCAAATTTTTACACTTTTTTATCTTTTTTGGAAAAATGCCGCGCACAAGCAGTGTGGAAAAGCCCCGACTTTTGACCCCGCAACCTGTCAATATGCAACGACTTGTACCCCCATCTTTTTTATTAAAACATGCCACCGGGAGGAATGTACTCCTGGGCGTCTTCCTATTTGTTGCATTTGCCGGTTTTATCATGCCTGCGATGGAAAACGACATCAAAGCGCTGTCGGGCGGAGTCGGTGTGATTGATCTGGAGTTTTTTTACACTCCCGCACGGGCGCTTGAAATGTTGAGTACGTATGGACCGGAAGGAATTTACCTGTATCTGATTGCCCAGTGGACGGTAGACCTGATTTTTCCGATAGTGGGCTTTTTTATGTTCTCCGTCTTTTTAATCTGGCTGGGTTTGGCTCGTTGGTGGTGGCTGGGTGCATTTATTATGCTTACCGACTGGATAGAGAATGTATTTATTACTATCATGTTGATTCAATACCCTGCATTTTCACCTGAATTAGCGGTGGTCAGTTGTGTTTTTACTATGATGAAATGGAGCGGCATCTTTTTTTCCAATGCATTGATTCTATTCAACGGTGGCAAAAAACTCCTTGCCGCACGTAAAACCGCCTTTAAGCAAAGCAACAGCCTGCGTTAATGGCCCTGCATACCCCCGTCCGCCTTGATTGGCATAAATGCCGCTGATCCCGACGGACTGAAGTCCGTGCTACCTGACATCCACCGTAGGCCGTCCGCCATAGTTTTTTTCCTCTCAGTGATCTGTCGGACGGAACAGTCCCGTGCAAACTTTCTACTTTTGGGCCTCTTTTGTCCCAACACATGGATTTTTTCTCCCGACTTTTTGGCGCTACGTCCAACGCTTCACAGCCCGACATTCCGTTTGGTCGTTTTTCCGACGCATACAAGTCGGAGGAACAACAGCAGGCTTTTGACCGCTCGCTTGAGTTTTTTGAAAAAGGCGAACACCTGTCGGCCTACCGCGAATTTCTTTCTTTTTTGAAAGACGAATCTGCCGGAGAACCCAACATCAAGTGGGAGGAAAAAGACGACGCCCTGCATTTTGAATTCTGGCAGGGTTCACAACGCATCAAGGGCTTTGCCAATGCTGAAAAAGTGAAAGCCGAAAGCAAGGTGGCACGCGCCGACAACCTCAATGTCGGATTCATGCGCCGTTTGATGGAGGCCAATTTTAACCTTAAATTCAGTCGTTTCGCCCTTGATCCGGAAGACAATCTCTGTATCGTTTTTGTCACAAAAACCATAGACGGGTCGCCGCTTAAAGTGCTGCACGCCCTGCGCGAACTCGCCATCCATGCCGACAAACAGGACGATCTGTTGCTCGGCGAATTTGCCGGCGCACTCAGCCCGGCCGAGGAACGCCGCTATGGAGAAATTTCGGAAGCAGAAAAGGAAGTCAAATACGCGTACCTCCGTCGCAGTATTGAGGCGGCGTTTGCCGAAATTGACTCGGCAAAACCCGATCCCAACACCTATCCCGGCACGTATGCATATTTATTGCTGGCCCTGGCATTTAAACTCGACTATCTGATTAAACCTGAAGGGTTTATGATGGATTTGCTCGAAAAAGTGTACGCTGCTTATTTCACCAAAAACAACCTGACGCCGCAAATCAAACTGCAGCAGATGCGCCGTGAGTTTCAATCCCTGCTGGATCGGCCCAAAGAAGCCTTTTTTAAGGAAATGTACCGCACCCGCAGCACTTTCGGCGCCAACCCGGCCGTACCGCACGGCACAGTAGCCAGTCTTATCGAAGGAGAGTTGCCCAATATGGAATGGCCGCTGCAGCAAGGCTACGATACGCTTGCATTCGCGGTGACCCAGTACCTGGCAGGATTTACGCTTTTTCATCAGGCGCCTCCCAAACCCGACCTTGAATTCCTGCATTTGTTTTTTCAGATCACCGAAGCGCCCTTCTTCCGCGAACTCGGTTTCTCCATTCCCTTTACCGACGGGGAAGGACGTTTGCAAAAATCGGCCATACTGAAAGCAATCAAACAAATCACCGATCGCAACCGGGTTGTTTATACCCGCCTGCGCCCCGATACCGGCCGGCTCGATTTTGCCTCTACGACCCTTTTTGCAAAATCCTATCTCAATATGATCAAAGACCTTGATCTGACCAGAGAATAAATTCAAACAACCATTCAGTCTGTTTCTTGCCAAACACTTTCCTTGGTTACACTATGGAAACACTCTCCCTTCCACGCACACAACCGGAACGATTGGCCGTGGCGCCGCGTCAGCAACGCATCAGCATCGGCTTGCCCAAAGAAACTACCTTGCAGGAAAACCGGGTCGCCCTCGTACCCAATTCGGTAGCCACGCTGGTAGCACACGGACATGAAGTATGGGTCGAAACCGGCGCAGGCGAAAAAGCCCGCTTCAGCGACCTAGATTATTCGGAGGCCGGCGCACAGATTCTACCTTCTGCGGAAGGGGTGTTCAAGGCGGAGGTCTTGTTGAAATCGGCGCCGCCAACTTTGGCAGAAATAGATATGATGCGCCCCGGACAGGTGGTCATTTCACCCATTCACCTGCCCTTGCTCAGCGCCGATTATATCAGTAAGCTGTTGCAAAAAAAAGTTGTCGCGCTGGCGATGGAATACATCCGCGACAATACATCGGAGGTATTTCCCATTGTGCATGCGATGAGCGAAATTTCAGGCAACAGCGCCATGCTGATTGCCGCCGATTTGCTGGCGACCACCCGGGGCGGGAAAGGGGTTTTGCTGGGCGGCGTAGCCGGGGTTCCACCGGCCAAGGTCATCATTCTCGGCGCAGGCGTAGTAGCGGAATTCGCGACCCGGACCGCGCTGGGCCTCGGCGCCGAAGTGCGGATATTCGACAACAATGTGCAACGCATCATTCACCTGCAAAACCAGGTAGGCCGCCCGTTGCATACCTCGGTGATCAATCCGCAGCACTTGCTGGAACAAATGCAAACTGCCGACGTGGCCATCGGCGCCATTCATTCGCCGCACGCGAATACGCCCCTGATTGTGTCGGAAGACATGGTGCGGCGGATGAAACCCGGTTCGGTGATTGTGGATGTGAGCATTGACCAGGGCGGCTGCTTTGAAACTTCAGAAGCCACCACACACGACCGGCCCACTTATGAGCGGCACGGGGTTATTCATTATTGTGTTCCGAATATCCCGTCCCGTGTGGCGCGCACGGCCTCGGAAGCGATCAGCAACATCCTGACATCCTTGTTGTTGATGGGAGAAGCGGGCGGAATTCACGCCCTCATCACCGGCCATGCCGGTTTGCGCAACGGGGTATATGCCTACCGGGGCACCCTTACCAACGCCTACCTCGGCGAGCGTTTCCAGATACGCAGCACCGATCTGGATTTACTGATTACGTCGGATTATTGAGAGCAGGATTTCGTCACTTCCTTTCCAGCACATCTTTTACCGCCCATAGTACGTCCTTTTTACCCAGGCCGTACTTGTCGAGCAACTCAGCGGGTTTGCCGCTCTCGCCGAAGCTGTCGTTGACGCCCACATATTCCATGGGGGTGGGCATTTTATGGGCGAGCAGGTTGGCGATGGCATCGCCCAGACCGCCGTTGCGCTGGTGTTCCTCGGCCACGACCACGGCGCGGGTTTTGCTCACCGAATCAAGAATGGCTTCCTCGTCGAGGGGTTTGATGGTGTGGATATTGATGACCTCGCAGGAAATACCTTGTGCAGCGAGTTCTTTTGCGGCCTCGATGCTGGTCCAGACCAAATGACCGGTGGCAAAGATGCTCACATCCTTGCCGGATGCGAGGTGCAGGGCTTTTCCGATCTTGAATTGCTGGTTTTCCGGTGTAAAAACCGGCCAGGCCGGCCGGCCAAAGCGCAGATAAACCGGGCCATAATAGTTGGCGATAGCCAGGGTGGCCGCTTTGGTCTGGTTATAATCGCAAGGATTGATGACAACCATACCGGGCAGCATGCGCATCATGCCGATATCTTCCAGAATCTGGTGTGTGGCGCCGTCTTCACCCAGTGTGACGCCGGCGTGCGAGGCGCAGATTTTAACGTTTTTGTGCGAATAGGCGATGCTTTGCCGAATCTGATCGTACACACGTCCGGTAGAGAAATTGGCAAAGGTGCCGGTAAACGGGATTTTGCCCGCCGTAGCCAGTCCCGCAGCAATACCCATCATATTGGCCTCGGCGATGCCTACCTGAAAAAAACGCTCCGGAAAAGCCTTCTGGAAATGGTGCATTTGCAGGCTTTCCATCAGATCGGCGGTCAGGCCAACGACGTTCGGGTTTTGGTGGCCCAGTTCGAGCAGGCCGGCGCCAAAGCCGTCGCGGGTGGCTTTGCTGGCAGAGGAGGTGATGTCGTTTAATTTCATGAACAGGAGAAAAAACGCGGCTTTCCCGCTTTAAGGAACGATCAAAAAATAAGGCACGAATTCAGGCTAAAGATTTCGTTTTCCAATTGACTGTTTTTTGAGGCGAATAATGAATTATTAAACGAAAAAAATGGAAAATTGGAGGACGAGAGATTAGGCTGAATTCGTGAGCTTATTTTTTGATCGTTCCTATTGCGGCAAAAAATCCAATTCGCGCGCAAAGGTGGGAAAAACCCGACGGCTGCACAAGCCGGGGTCGAAAATAGCCGAATTATTCATCCGTTCCTTATTGTCTTACCCAGCGCAACACAATGTCGTCGCCAATTTCTGTAATAATGTGGGTGAAATACACGCCCGGTGGCAATACCGATACTTCGATGGGCAGGGTCATTTCACGTTCGGCAAGAAAATTCCAGGAAATGCCCATGTTATAGCCGGTTGCATCGAGAATTTCAACGGTTACCTGCTGTGGTTTTTCCGAAAAAAGGCGCAGATTGCTTTGGCTGGATACGGCATTGGGCCACATTTCCGCCCAAAATGCGCTGTTTTTGACTTGCAGGGAACGCACATCGGTGTAGGAATCTGTTCCATCAAAATCTACCTGCCGCAAGCGGAAAAAATGCTGGCCCGGGGCAAGGTCGTCGACTTTGAAACGGTATTCCGATACCGCATCAGCATCTCCCTGGCCGGCCACAAATCCGATACTTTTCCAGTTGTTCAACGAGCCGATGCTGTGTTGAATATCGAACCCCTTGTTGTCACGCTCGGTGGCGGTTGCCCAGGATAATACGGCATCGTCCTCTTCGCCCTGTACGTCGAAGCGCAGCATCTCCACAGCGGCCGGGGTCATAAGGGCGACATCCAGGATGGTCAGATCGCCATTGGAAAGCGCCACGGATCCGTTCCAGGTTTGAAACCCGGTTTTACTGACGCGGACATCATAATTGCCGCTTTCGTGCCAGCCGGTTTTATAGGTGCCGCCGGCAATGGTAGCGGCTTCAGCATCCGTGCCGATGATCTCCACCAGGGCGCCGACGATTGGCTGACCGTTGGATGCCTGCCGTACTTTTCCTTCGAGGTAACAACCGCGTACATAGGTGGGAGTCAGGACGAACAATTCGCCATTCTGCGTACCCTGTGCGCTGATATTGGTTGCCAGAATATTACCGGAGGGGAGATAGGGATAAACGCCCCAGCAACCATTAAAACCGCCCCCCGAATCATTCGGGTAGGTGTCGTAGTTCCCGGTCTGTATCAGATTGCTCGGACGAGAAACGTCTACGATCGTGATACCGTCTTTGTACCAGGAAGTAACGGCATATTCGTTGATAATATGGGTATTGTGAACAATAGAGCCCGATCCTGGATTGCTCTGGATACGGTCGAGTTCGGTAATATCGTCGGGGTCGGATACGTCGTAAGCGGTCAGGAAAGAGCTGTTGACCTCGTCGGTGGTAAAAAGCACGTTGCCATTGGGCCAGGTGTTGTGGGTAAAATTGCCCGGGGTGGATTTGGTGCCGAGGGTAACGGGCGCACTTTTATTCGCCATATCCACGATCGCAAATTTGCCGGCATTGATATGCGCTGAATACATGATGTCGCTGTCCACATAACCATCGTGGGCATACACCGGCGAGAAGGGCGGTGTGTAAACACCGACATAACTGGGGTTGAAGGGGTCAACGTTGAGGTTGAAAACAAGCGGTTTCCCGCCGTTACTGTTGTTGCTCAGGTAACTGCCGTATACATAAAGATAACCCGCCGATTCGTCAATGTGCAAGGCGTGGGCTTTTTGCAACAATCCGTTGATGGCGCCGTTGCCGAAATAACTGTGCCGGTCGGCGGGCGGTGGCGGCGTGGGCAAACCTTCGAGGTCAACGATAAAGACCCCGTCGCCGCCTTCCGACACCACATAGGCATAATGTGAATAAGTCTTGATTTCGCGCCAACTGCTCGAAACGCCATTGAGCAGCACAATTTCATCGGGGTCGTCGGGGTTGGTGACATCCACTATGCTTAGTCCGGTTTTGGTGCCTACCAGGGCATATTCCTTGTCATCCTGGGCATAACCCCACACATTGGCGAGTGTTTTGTTGGTCCAGGTAAATTTGCTTCTGAATTCGACGTTCAGATCCTGTGCACGCAGTAGCAACGACGCGCCCATCAAAAAAAGGCAGGAAAAAATACGCATGGTATGGACGATTTTGCCGCGCAAATTAGGGCATTACGAGCACACTACCTGACAACATTTTTGTTTCTTGCAGATGAGGGCAGATTGTTTCGCAGGTTTGGATAAATTAATTGCCTGCTGAATCTGCCATTAATTTGTGAAAATCTGCGGAAAAAAAGTTGTCAGGTAGTGTGGTTTTGCAGCCAATTGCGCCACCATAAACGGCGTCCATTCCGATTCCGAGGCCTCGGAATATACCTTCCGTGACCGCTCAACCCATTACCGAATCCACGCTGTGGAGCGGCAATCCGAAGGCTTCGGCAACGCCTTTGTACACCACTTTACCGGCTACGACATTCAGGCCGAGTTTAAGTTCTGCGTTGTCGGCGCAGGCTTTTTTCCAGCCTTTGTCGGCCAGTTGCAAGGCGTAGGGCAGTGTGGCGTTGGTGAGTGCCACGGTGGAGGTAAAGGGTACGGCGCCCGGCATATTGGCCACGCAGTAGTGCACCACGTCGTCAATGATGTAAGTAGGGTCGGCGTGGGTAGTGGGGCGGGTGGTTTCGATACAGCCTCCCTGGTCAACGGCTACATCAACCACGACGGTGCCTGGGCGCATGAGTTTAAGCATGTCGCGTGTAATCAGGTTGGGCGCTTTGGCGCCTGGCAGCAACACGGCGCCCACGATCAGGTCGTGGTTTTGAATGAGGCGGCGGATGTTGTATTCGTTGGAATACTCGGTCACTACGTTGGCCGGCATCACATCGCTCAGGTAGCGCAGGCGGGTGAGGTTGACATCGAGAATGGTTACCATGGCGCCAAGACCAGCCGCCATTTTGGCGGCCTGGGTACCCACAATACCACCGCCTATGACCAATACCTTGCCAGGCGGAACACCCGGAACGCCGCCGAGCAGGACGCCACGGCCCTTTACCGGTTTCTCCAGGTATTTGGCGCCTTCCTGAATGGCCATACGTCCGGCTACTTCCGACATCGGAATGAGCAGCGGCAACTGACGGTCTTTGGTTTCCACTGTTTCGTAGGCCAGACATACCGGCTTTTGCGCGATCATGGCCCGGGTCAGATCTTCACTGGAAGCGAAGTGGAAATAGGTAAAAATCAACTGGTTTTCGCGACAACGCGGATACTCTTCTGCAATCGGCTCCTTCACTTTCATGATCATTTCGGCGATGGCCCAAACCTCGTCGGCTGTCGTGAGGATTTGTGCGCCGGCATCTACGTAATCCTTGTCTTCAAAGCCGCTGCCTATGCCGGCGGTACTTTGCACGTACACGGTGTGTCCGCGACGGGTAAATTCCAAAGCCCCGGCAGGTGTGAGCGCTACGCGGTTCTCGTTGCTTTTTATCTCTTTTGGTACGCCAATAATCATGTGACGACGGATGTTAAATGGTTAGAGAATTGGTAATGAGCGACAAAGGTAGGAATCTCGTTTGCAGGCAAAAGAGGATTTTCAAGAAATATCCTGTATTCAAAATCATTACCTTTGCGCACTTTTTTAACGAGGAATTGAATAGTAATCCTCTCAAATCAATTTTTCAATGACTATTGCACAAAACAAGGTAGTGGCCGTCCACTACACACTGAATGAAAGCACTGCCGAAGGCCCCATGGTGGAATCTACCAACGGAGGGGAGCCGCTTACCTTTATCTACGGTATCGGCATGATGATTCCGGCTTTTGAAGAAAACCTGAACGGTCTGCAGGTGGGCGACAAATTCGCGTTCGGAATTCCCGCCGCACAGGCTTATGGAGAATACGATCAAAATGCATTGGTCGAAGTACCCAAACATATCTTCGAACATGAAGGAAAAATTCCCGACGGCCTGCTCGAAGTGGGCAACGTACTCCCGTTGCAAGACCAGGAAGGCAATCGCCTGCAAGGTATGGTAGCCTGGGTGGGGCTCGACAAGGTAAAGCTGGACTTCAACCATCCCATGGCAGGCGTTGACCTGTTCTTCACCGGCCACGTGGAAGCCATCCGCGACGCTGATCCATCCGAGCTTTCACACGGCCACGTCCACGGCCCGGGCGGACACCACCATTGATAAAGGATTAAGTATTAAGGATGAGGGATGAGGGATGAAGGATGAGGGTTTAGAATGGTTGGTTTCAAACAAAAAAACCTCATCCTTCATCCCTCATCCTTAATCCCTCATCCTTCATCCCTCATCCTTCATCCCTCATACTTCATCCCTCATCCATAAGTACGAATGTCTGAAAGCGAACCATCCGCCAGTCGAAAGGTAGACATGTGGTCGCGCACGATCGTGGCGCTACTGATTGGCGTGCTGATCGGCACGGTGGTGTCGTTGACGGGATTGAGCGCGCTGGAAGAGCATATTGTTTCGCTCATCATCGGGTTTGTAGTACTGGTGGTGTTTATGGCGGGCATTTCGTTTGTACTGGTACAAAACAAGGAAAAAGTGTTGCAACGCCTGTTTGGCGTAAGCGACACCGATCTGTCGGATGTAAAGGAAAATGCGCAACATCTTTTTCTGAATGCCTGGCACCGGCAATTCTCCGCCGCCCAGGAAAACTTCGACGCCCTTTTTACCAAAATATTTGCCTGGTACTCCTGGATGAGTTTCCGGCGCTGGATTCTACTGGTGTTCCAGATGCTGTTTGTCGGTTTTGGCGGCTTGCTCGGTACGATGTTGCTGTACAACCAGAACAAACTGCTTACCCAGCAAAACCTCCTGCTGCAAAACCAGAATTATCGCCTCGATCAGCAAACCTACCTGCAGGAAGCCGATCGCCGCAGTTCCCTCATTTTTTTGATGGGCAATTTGCTGGATGCGATGGACAAGGAGTTGAAAGCCGATATCGGACAGCCGGGGGTGCGCGACCTTTCTCCGCAAATTATCGGGCGGGTGGTGGCTTTGAGCAAAAGTCTGCGCCCCTACCGCTATCTCGAAAGCGATTCGCTTGTAACACGTGAATTGAGCCCGGAAAGAGGCCAGTTGCTGCTCAGTATCGTTAACAGCCAGATTGACAACAGCTCGCTGCGCCGCATCTTCCAGTTCGCCGATTTTTCCTATGCTGACATGAAAGGCGCTGTGCTGTCGGGCGAATACCTGAGCGGCATCAACCTGAGTCGCGCCGATCTGACGGGCGCCACGCTGGATGAGACCGACCTCAGCCGTTCCGATCTCAGTGGCGCCGATCTTTCCAACGCCGTCTTGGCGCGGGCCAATTTGCGCGAAGCGCGTTTCCGGCAAACCCTCCTCCCCAAAGCCTACCTCGAGTCGGCTGATCTGACCCAGGCCAATTTGTACGGCGCCGATTTGCGCGGCGCCAATCTGGCTACTGCCCGGCTCCAGCAAACGCATTTTACCCAGGCCGATCTCCGGTTGGCCAACCTGTCAGGCGCCACCCTGCAACGCGCACGTTTCGAACAAGCCCTGCTCGACAGCGCATCGGTCGGCGAATTCGACTGGCTCGAACGACTGCCGGCGCTCGGACAAGACAGCGTCCGAGGCGCCCAGTACCTGCGCAACACCTACAAAATAGATTCAGTGGAAACCAAACTGGGCTATCTGTATCTTTTGCTGAAGCGTTGATCAGGGTTGATGGAGGTTTAGGTGGGTTGATAAAGTTTATATGGTTGAGCAGGTTTAGATTTGATTTCAAATAAATAAACCTCCATCAACCCTCATAAAACCATATTCAGCGCGAAAAAGAGTACGAGATAAATCCAGAGTCCGTCGAGGAAATGCCAGTAGATGGTGAGCAGGCGGAGACGGAGGCGTTTTTCCGGATCGGAAAAATAGACCAGAACAGTTACCGGATCCACCATGCGTTTCTTGGCGGTTCGGTAAAAAAGGATGAGAAAGGGCAGGCCGGCCAGTACGTGTGCCAGGTGCACAAAGGAAATGACGTACAAAAAGCCCGTTGTTGTGGAAGAATTCAGGTGAATGTTGTTTTGAAAAAGCCACCACCAGGCAATGATCTGCATGAAGGTAAAGAGCAGCGAGAGTACGATGGTGAAACGCAGATTTTGCTGGTATCCCTGCGTATTATCGGCGATATAACATCGTTTGGCACGCACCATAGTCCAGCTGCTGGCGAGCAGGATAAGGGTGTTTGCCACAAATAACAAAGGCACCTGCACCGCCGGAACGCCGTTGGTGACGCGGATATACACATAGGCCACCGTAAGTGCCAGAAACAAAAATGTGAGGCCGAATAGCAAGATAAACAGCATCACATTTTTGGGGTGAAATAAGAATTCGCTGGATTTGTTATCCATACAAAAAGATGGGTTAAACCGTCATTAATCCAATTGCCGCTACTGCCAGGGCGATGCCCAGCCAGTTCAATCCGGAAAGGCGCTCCCGAAACAACGTAACCGCGCCAATGGTTGTAAAAACAATGATGCCGACGTTGGCAGCGGGAAACACAAAAGACGCTTCCAACCCGCTCTCCAGGGCGAGCAGCAAAAAAAGCATCGAACCGTAGTTCGGGATGCCGAGAATTATCCCGGCCCACATGTTTTTCATTTTGAATGACAAACGTCCCGTTATCCAGCCCGCAGCGGCAAGCAACAAACCCAGCGTGCCGGCCGTCCCGAATATGGTAATGATGAACGTCGGATCGCCCTGGCGGGTAAGTCCTTCGTTTTGTACCCGTACAAGTAATACCTCCAGCAACCCGGCCAGCACCCAGGTCGCGAGGGGAATCCACAACAAATGCCGGGGCGCAGTTTGATCCCGCATGGTACCCGAAGGCCAGTTGACCAACACAATAGACGCCAGGGCAAACAAAAAACCGAGCATTTTGGCGCCGCCTGCCGATTCTCCGTATGCCAGAATGGCAAAGGGAACTGTCATCAGGATAGACATTTTCTGCATGATTTGCCCCACGGTCACCCCGAAATACCGCACCGTCAGCATAGCCATGTTAAAACCGCTTACAAACACCAGTCCCAAAATCAGGGCATAGGGCAACCACGCAGCCTGCATCGTTTCGGGCTGAACCGGGAAATGCCCCAGGTGCAACCAGCCACATACAAAACAGGTAAAGTAATTGAAAAGAATGGCCTGAAAACCGTCAATCCCGTATCGCCCGAAAAGTTTAAAAATAAAACCCAGCAATACCGAGCAGGCAATCGTTAGCAGGAGGAAAAGCGTCATGCGCCAAAAATACCGGGTCGGCGACATTTGGAAGGATGGAAATGTGCATTGCGCCGTATATTTTTTGATGAACAGGCCAATTCAAGCGTAAAAAAACAGGATGCGACGGTTGGAAGAAAAATTTGTATCCCGGGCGTCAAAAAAGTTTAAAATTATAGGAGATTAAACTTTGGTAAAAATCTACATATGAGCGTGCGCTACGGCGTCTATTAATCAATCACTCCACCTATAAGTTCATAAACCCG
>JANRLZ010000269.1:0-1519 GCA_033762055.1 Saprospiraceae bacterium | reverse complement strand
AAAGGCACTGTGCAACGTTTCTTCGACCTCGACAACGCTGCGCCCAATGAAGAAGTGAAGCCCTTGGGCGAAATGAAAATGACCATCCAGAAATTTTACCGTGTAACCGGCAAAACCACCCAACTCGACGGCGTGGTACCGGATATCGTACTGCCCGATTTTTATAATCTGCTGGAAAACGGCGAACGCGAAAACGACTACCCCTTGGCCGCAACGACCATCGAACCGGTGCAATTCAAACAAAGCGCCTATCGCATTGCCGACGTCAACCAGCTGAAATCCAACAGCCAGTCGCGTGTAAAAGCCGACCCGACGTTTAAAAAAGTAAGCGACAACGCCGAGCGTCTCAAAAAACGCAGGGATGAAAGCAGCTACCCGCTGCAGGCAGAAAAATACCGTGAATGGAACAAAAAGCAGGACAAGGAAGCCGAGCAATTTGAAGATATTTTCAAACCCATCGAAGGTTTGAAAATCGAAAACCTCGCCGCCGATCTGCCGCAAATCAAAAGTGATACCTCCCGCATGGCCCGCAACGAAAGCTGGATGAAAGAACGCCAAAAAGACATCCAGCTCTATGAAGCCACACGCATCATGCTTGATATGCTTCGCATGGATGCCATGGCCGGGAAACATTAAGGGAAGTTGATAGGGGTTTATGAGAATTGATGGGGTGGGTAGGAAACTCTTTTATCCTACCCACCCCATCAATTTTCATAAACCCCTATCAACCTGCTCCCAAAGCACCCTCGCCACACACACGCCGCAATCCACTCGCTTTCATATCTTCCCCCACTTTGTTTGCGACAAAATGTTCACACTGGAACGTCTCGACGGACAAACATCTTTAATTTGGGATATCCACAATAAGCTGGGTCGGAAAAAGGACAAGTTTGAATAGAAAAAGTGTTATTAAAATGAGGAAGGTTCACAAATTGGTTCCGAGGTTATCCGACGTTCATTGCCTTAAACTAATTCCTCCGGAGTACTTAAACGAACAATCTTGTTAAAATCTTCCTCTTCCGACAGGCCCATTTTTTTCTTGATCCTGTAACGTGCACTAATAATGCTGGCAGGCTCGAAGTGCAGGATGGCGGCGATTTCTTTGTTGGAAAGATTGAGTCGGATGAGACATAGCATACGCAAATCGTTGACGGTAAGGCTTGGGAACCGCTCCTGCATTGTTTTCCAAAATTCAGGGTGCACTTTTTCAAAGTGTTGGCGGAATTGCTCCCAATCCTGCTCGTCGTTCAGATTTTGGCGGATCATACTTCCCAGCGAACGCGCTTTATCACCGATGCCCGAGATTTCTGTTTGCAAGGTTTGGAGGAGTTCGTTTCGTTTGGCGAGTTGTAGGGTAAAGGTGGTGAGTTCGCGGTTGCGTGATTCAAGTTCGGCAGCAAGCTGTTCTTTTTCGGCAAGTTCGGCTCGACGTTCGGCTTCGAGTCTTTTACGGCGATTTCGGAACGACCACCACAGCCCGCCCAGAAGCAGGAATGTGCCGAGGCCAAAACCATAGGCT
>JANRLZ010000268.1:0-3178 GCA_033762055.1 Saprospiraceae bacterium | reverse complement strand
ATGACTGGTTCTGGCAGGCAGAAACACCGCACAGGATGCTGCAGAACAGAAAACCGAGCAGGCGCATATAAGGTGGCGTCATAGTTTAGTCCTTGCTGCTTTCGCCAACAAAATAATCTTCCTTGTTTTTGAAAAGCAGGTTGAAGGTGGTCATGCTGCCGTAGCAGCGGGTGATGTATTGCTGGAGATTTACCTTGTCTTCGTCGTCGAGTTTTTTGTGGGCGTTGATGCTTTGTTCGAGTACCCGAAGGCGGTCGCGCATCATTACGATTTTGTGGAAAAAGGTGTCAACGGGTATTTCCTTGGGCTGAACACCGTCGGCTTGCAGCACCATTTTACCATGCTTCCAACGGTCGCCGAGTGGAACCGTTTCGAGGCTGACTCCCGACCAGGCGCGCAGGATACGCACAAGCGATTGTTCAGCTTCAGTAAATGAAACGCTTTCATCCGGTGTGATGCGTTCGATTACCTGCCAGGAGTTGTAGTCTTTGCCGACCATTTTTAGGCCGAATTGAATAAAACATACTTCATACGCCGCTACATGCAGGCGAACGATCACCCCGTCGCCGAAGGCGGGGTGTTTAACGCGGGATCCGATGCCGAGAAGTTCCATGTGAAAAAATGATGGATGTTTTGAAGGACAAATTTACGACGAAAGCCGGGAGTTGCCGGCTTCAATAGACGTGCTGCATTTTCTGTCTGGTAATCAGCCGGTATGCGATGTTTTATCGGGCAGCCCGTTGTTCCGCCAGGAAACCACGCACGGCGCTGAAACTGACGGTTTGGTGCTGGAAATGGAATTGTGCGGCGGCCGCTTCTTCCTGACTGGCGCCGAGGTGGTTGAGAATATTGGTCAGGTGCATTTTCATGTGCCCCTGCTGGATACCGGTGGTAATGAGCGAGCGTACGGCCGCAAAATTCTGGGCCAGTCCGACTGCGGCGGTGATGCACATCAGTTCGCGTGCCGTGGGGCGCCCCAAAATTTCGAGCGATTGTTTGGCAAGTGGATGCAGGGCGGTTAATCCGCCTACCGTGCCCAGGGCAAGGGGTACTTCGAGCGAGAAGTGGAAGATGCCGTTTTCCACCTTGCAGGCGCTAAGGCTTCGATATTGGCCATCGCGTGCGGCGTAGGTATGGCCACAGGCTTCGATGGCGCGAAAATCGTTGCCGGTGGCGAGCACGACGGCGTCAATGCCATTATAGATGCCTTTGTTGTGTGTGGTGGCGCGGTAAGGATCAATTTGTGCAATCCGCACCGCCCGGGCGAAACGGTGTGCCAGCGCAGCGGCGTCCATGCCCTGTGCGCGTGCCAGATCGGCAAAAGCTTCAATTGGGCATTCAGCCCAGGCGCGTACCAGGCAGTGGGGGGTATAGTTCGACAAAATCGCCATCAGCACTTCTACGTCGCGTTCTTCGTCGCGCAAGCCGGGGTAATCGGTAAAAAAGTCTTCAAGTGTATCGGCGAATCGCTCCAGCACGGAATTGATAAAGTTGGCGCCCATGCTGTCGCAGGTTTCAAATGAGGCGCGGATCTGGTAATATTCCGGTTCAACATCTTTAAAATCAAGCAATTCTACCTCCAGAATGCCGCCCCCGCGTTGTTCCATATTGGCGGTCAGGTCGCGGCTGCTTTCCAGCAGGCGCGCTTTGATGGCGGGGAAAAGTGCGTGGAGTTGGGCCGCATCGCCCGGCCAGTAAAAGTGCAGCTGGCCCAGTTTAACGGTTCCGAGCACTTCGGCATGGAAACCGCCGCGATCCTGCCAGAATTTTGCGGCACTGCTGGCTGCGGCAACCACGCTGCTTTCTTCGATCACCATCGGAACTGCGTAGGTTTTTCCGTTAATCTTAAAATTGGGGGCAATGCTGTATGGCAGCGCGTAGTTGGAAAGCGCGTTTTCGGTGAAGCCGTCAATCACTTTTTGCAGGTCGGCATCGGGGTGGTGCCAGGATTCAAACATGCGGGCGGCCAAAGCCGGGTCGCTACTGAATTGGGTGGTGATCCACTGAATTTTTTCAATTTTGGAGAGTTTGGAAAAGCCGGAAATCGTCTTGGTCATGTTCGTTATGATTGTGCTGCGTCTGCGACGCATTCGCTTCAAATTACCCTTAAAAAAGCATGCGCCAGTTCGAGGCCGCGCACCTGCGCTGCCACATAGGCCTGCAATTCGGCATAGTCGTTTTGAGCGTGTTTTAAAAAACCGGAAGCCTGGCCGTACACGGCGGGTAAATCCGATTTACGCGTCAGGTAATAGCCGTCCATAAAATCGGTTACCCCTCCTGAAATGATGAGATGCCGGGTGCGGCAAGCGGCTCCCAGTTCGTGTTGCAGGGCATTGGTCCAGTACAGCATGTCTGCAGCGTTGTGCCCAACTGCTGCTATTTTTTCAAAAACCGTCTGTTTGGCCGTATCACTGCGCAGGAGTTCGAGTTTGGCGAAATTGGTGCCGCCTGCGGCGGCAAATTCTACGGCGGCCAGCGGCATCTGCAACAAGGCCCGTATGCTTTCAGGCCCAAACCCTTGTCCGACTTCTTTTACAATAACCGGGAAATCAAAGGTGTCCAGCAGTTCCGCGATTACTTCCACCGGCGGGCGCAAAAAGATGTCGCCTTCGGGTTGCATGGCTTCCTGCAAGGGGTTTACATGAACGATCAGGCCGTCGGCCCGTAGTTTTTGCAGCAATTCCGGGATGCGCGCGCTTTCTTTCTGGACAAACAGTTTTTCGATTTGCGCCACGCCGAGGTTGGCAAAAAGCGGCAGCGCATCGCCCATGGTTTCGCGCACATCGAAATCGGCCAGGTATTCATTCGAGTACAACAACTGCCGGCAGGAGCCCAACCCCATACCCATTCCGAATTCAGCGCAGGCGCGGGCCAGGTGTTGGTTTATTTTGCCGGCCAGGGCCGTTCCACCGGTCATGGACGATACCCAGACGGGTATGCGCAGGGTTTTGCCCAAAAACCGAAGTGGAGGCAAACCGCCCGGCGTCGGGTGAGCGGCCAGCATGGGTTCGTAGTAAAACCGTCCGTCAAGTTCGCCGGAAGCGACGCGACTGCGGAAAGCCAGTTCGATGTGGTCTTTTTTTCGGCTGACAGCCGTGGGGTCGTCCGGCAATTGTTGCGTTGGAGTGTTCATCAGCGGCGAAGGTACGATGTTCATTTTTTGCAGAGAATGCCGGTT
>JANRLZ010000267.1:0-13564 GCA_033762055.1 Saprospiraceae bacterium | reverse complement strand
AAAAAAACGGCGCGCAGCCACCGCCGCGCGCCGTATCTAAAACATCCCTCATCCCTCATTCCTCATCTCACTTCCTTCCTCTCTCTTCCTTCTTCTCTAATTCACCGCGGCGGTCACCACATCCGACCACTTGCTGGTTTTGCCGCTGGGGGCCACGGTGCGGAAGCGGAATTGCAGGGTGCTGAGCGGGGGCAGTTCGCTGAGCACAAAACGCTGGGAGGGTTTGTACTGACCGTTTTTCCAGGTTTGGCCCTGGTCGTCGGAGTACTCGCAGGCGTGCAGCAGTCGCTGGCGGTTGACGCCCTCCCAGGTGTTGAGATGTACCTTCAGTTCGCCGCGATTGCCGGTGGGCACGGCTTTCACGATTTTTGGTACAGGCGGGGTTTCGCCGGTCCGCGCGGCGCTTTCGTTGACCCGGAATCCGGCGTTGAGGACGCGGGTGGGACTGAGTTCAGGCGCCGTTTCCAACTGGTCGGCAACGAGATCGAGACAGGCGACCAACTTTCCACGGGCTTCATTTTTGGCGGAGACTTCCACCAATCCGCGGTTTTTCGCCGCGGCCAGGGCTTTTTGGTATTGTTCCAGACAGGTTTCGAGTTCGACGAGGCTTTCTGCCAGGAAGGAAAATTCAGGATTTTCCCGGGTGCGTTGCAGCACATTTTCGGTGAAAGAAGCCAGGTCGGCTTGCGGGGCGCTGCGGTAGCTGCGCCGGTTAATCGAAGCATTCATGATTGAAAGAGTTGTTTTGTACCTCCGGATCAGTCCGGAGGGAAGTTAACAGGCGTTGCGCAACGGCCCTTGAAAATCCGGCGGTGATCGTAATTGCCGGTGTTGGTGCTAATACGTTTGGGGCCGCCCAAACGCTGCCGGCTTTTTGGCTGAAAAAAACGGGGCTGAAAAAATTTTAACAGCCGGATTATGACAAAAAGTAACTTATACATATAAATTTAACATACTTGAAACGGTTTTAACTAAATTTTAAATCGGCCAAAACCGACGGATTTTACCCCGACGGCGTACCGGAACGGGCCGAGACAGAAAAAAATACCACCGACCGGAAAGGGAAACTACGCCAACTGCGCGTCAATTTGGCGCGACGGAGGTTCGATTTGGCGCGAGATGGAAAGTAAACTACACCAACTCCGAAGGTAAACTATACCAACTTTAAAGGGAAACTACACCAACTCCGCGGAGCAACTACACCAACTGCGCATCAATTTGGTGCGACGGAAGTTCGACTTGGCGCGACGAAGAAATGGTTTGGCTCGAGATAGAAGTAATACTACACCGGATTCGGGGGTAAACTACACCAACCAAACATCAGCCTTGTCATCTTGTCGAGATCCGTCCGCTCTAAGTGCGCTTTGGATGCGTGCATGTACAATCAGGCACTCCAAAGAGCAACACTCGGGTTACGCGCACTTGATGCGGACGTATCTCGTCAAGATGACAAGTTTGAGATGCGTGCCTGTACAATCGGACACTCAAAAAGGGCAACACTCGGGTTACGCGCACCTGATGCGGACGTTGAGGTGGGTCTGCCCTGAGTTCGAAGAGACCGTGGTGCGCCACGACGATAAGGATCATATAGTAGACTTCCTGCGAAAGTGGTTTGAGGCTGTAAAATTGCCCGTATTGCGCCTAAACAAGAATACCAATCCCAATAGAAAACAATCTTTCCCAAAAACCTGCCAGGCCGCTCTCCGCTCATCGGGGGGACGGCTTTTTCACAGATATACCCAAAGGAAAGTGGTTTGCGAAAATATTTGCGGACAAATCATTCAAAATCAATTGAATCCATCCGGAAAATCCCGCAAATCAGCGTAATCCTGGTATACATTGAAAAAGCTATCAACCGACCATGACATTCTCCTGGAAAAACCTCGAATTCCCGGAAATTGTAATATCCGACCATGACGGTCAGGATTGCTATGCTGCCCGAGGCTGGCCGGCATGATCACCGTCGGCAAGTCAATCGCTGGGATGCGATTAAAGCATATCGCCCGTTATTATTTTTTTTCAGGGATTTCTCTCCAGGTGTAGCTTTTATGCACAATTTTCCAGGCGCCCTCGTATTTAAGCAATAGAAAATAGTCGGTAAAAACCCGCCAGTTTGGAACAACAATCTCTGCTTTCGCAATTGCTGCATCTTTTTCGTAATCAATGGAGATAATTCGTCCAATGCGATTTGCCTTCTCTCCCGCTTTTATGTTTGAAATGTATTCTTCGCCCGAACGGATTCTTAAACTATCTTCGGCAGTAACGGTATAAAGATGGAAGGCCGGGTGAAAAGCCTTTCTTAATCTTTCAGGTTGTCCATTCGCGGTGCCTTCAATGTAATCCATTAAAGTTTCAGTGATTTGCTCAATTTCAGATCTGCTATCCACTGTTTGTGCCTCTGCAACAATTCCGAAAAAGAGGAATAGTCCGATTAGTCCGAATTTAATGTTATTTTTCATCTTTGTTACTTTAAAATCAACACTCTTTTATTGATTTGTTCACCACCTGCCAATTCGATTTTCAGTATATACACACCTGCACTTAGTGCGGATATATCTATTAACTGGTCGGTTTCGTGATAAACATTTAAAACTTGCCCGTTAACGGACATCAATTGTAAACGCGCAATCGGGTTGCTGCTTTCCGACGCATCAATAAAGATGGCGCTCGAAGCAGGATTCGGATATAACTTGATCCCTTCCGCGTCTCCTTCAGACAACCCGCTTATGATGTATTGAGCCGTGGATACGCATCCATCGTAATCCACCACCGTTACGGTTTTGACATTTCCGGTCACGTCAATGGATACATCATACGGTTCCACGCCGCCTGTTACGAAGACCGCTTCATTTTCAAGGCTGATATTCATGGTGTCGAGCAAGCAACAAACGTTTGGTGTTCCCTGGTCTGTCGGGGCGCCATCGGGAAAATACAAGTCAATGATGGATTGAAGGATGGCAGTACGGGCCTGGGCCTCGGCTTCATCGTACGTCAGCGATTTCAGGTAATGCCAGCCTACCCCGTATTCAGGGGCTTCTGTTGGACCATCGGTGTATAGATTTGGATAAACAGACAAGGCATAATTGACGAAGGCCGGGTTATCTTCCGGAATCAGGTCAAAATAAGCTTGTAACCGGTTGTAGATGGTGATGGAAGGCGGCACGCCTGATTGAGCCAAACTGTCTTGTACTGCCAGGGAGTCCTGCGGAAGAATGCCAAAAACGTGGAACAAAGGACGCAGGTCTGCCTGTGCGGCAACGGACATTCTGATTATCCTGCTGTCAATGTTCTGATAGATTCCATAGTCAACCCCGTTTTCAAAATCAATGAACTCCTGCTTCCAGAAATTTCTGAGCGGGCACCATCCGAACATATTGACTAACTCGAAATAATGCCCGTATCCTCTGTGCTGGTAACGCACTTCATCATTTACGGTGTTGGAGGTATTTCTGCTGCCCCCGAAAGTATTGGAAACCATCCGGTGGGTAGCGGTTTTGTCAATGTCAAATGTATTGGGGACAAAACTGTAATTCACCGCTTCATTCAAGTCCTGGTTCAAGCCGTAATTCATCGCCATGATGTAGGGGAAATTGACCAGGGCTTCCTCCTCGCCCGGAAATTTGGATATCGCCAGGGCATGTCCGGTTTCATGAAAATTCACTTCATCATCAGGCCCCGGGCCGTTAATGAAATAAGCCGGGCCAGGTACATCGGTATAGTTCAGCGGGGTGTTCGACATCGGATAACCGATGGAATAGGCGCCAAAGCGGATATCCAAATCCGCAATCATGTACATATTGTGCTTGTCGGGAATAATCTGTCGGGCCAGAATGGAATTGATGCCCCGCACAGCGGTCTCCCAATCCTGTAAGGTTTGTTTGAGATCGTATTGTCCGGGTACAATGGAGTGTTTGGGAATGGTGTACATCACATTGTCGGTCTCAAAGACCGCCCAAGGCCCGGGCTTGCTCAGTTCTGCATCGAAATCGGTTGTTTCGTGAAATGATTTCAACGAAAAGAAAGGGGCTTCCACGCCGTTGCTCACGCTGACCTCGACAATGCCATCGTTGGCGCCAAAGGGGACAAGTATCGAAATCGCCCCTCCAAGCGGATTAAAAACGGCTATGGTCGTTGAATCAATCGGGAACCGCTTCGATATTCTGTCTAATCGCCTGAACTCCGTTCTGTCGGTCAAGTCCCAATCATGTGAACCCACCCTCACCCAATAGTCCTGTCCGACCAGGCTATCGGGCACCGTTACGCTGGCGACACTTCCCGGAGATAAATACAGTCCGGTAGGCCGAAGGGCGTGTTTCATTCTTTCAAAATTAATATCGTAATAGGGGTTCATCCCATCCGGGTCTTCAAAATTTGCGCGTATCCGTACCGCTTTACTGATGGATGAATCGGGCGGCGGGGCAACATCGCCGGGGAAAACGCTGCACGAATTGAACTTCCAGCCATTGATATGCTGCGGAGAAGCTGCGTAAACCGCGGGGGTGAATACGGCATCGAATATTCCTTGTTGAAGCGCAAGCATGGCCCGTTCCATTTCCAGGCCGGGAGCGTTTGCAGGATTTTTGGAAAAGCCGCCTTCGGTGTTGGGCGTAGTGAAGAGTGGCCCGACTTGCAGATCAAAATCTTCAACCACCGTTTTGCCAAGCAACAGGATTGCCTCCGTTTCGGCAAGACATTCCGGGAACCGGACAAAGGTATTTCTGACAAGGTTCAGTTCATTTCCTGTAAGCGTGGCCGTTCCATTGATATGTGCTTTAAAGTCATTCAGCGCATTCAGCACCATGGTGCAGGCATCCGGGCAATGCGCAGTAACATAGGCGTAGCTGTTGATATCATCGGCACCGCTGGAAACAAGCAACTCATTTACATACAGTTTATACCCGCCGGGGGTAAAAATGCCGTCTCCATAGGTGTCATATATTTCAAAGAAATAACAGCCATCGGCAGGAACGCAAAGGCTGTCTTTATAAATAGTATTGTTTCCGTAAACACCTCCCTGTCCGCCCTGCATAACGACTGTACCCGTTAAATCAGTCAAGGTCCAGTATGTTTCATAGCCATAAGGATCGGTACTGATTTCTACCCTGACTTCTACGTCATCCACGCCGCATTGGGCAAAGCCGTAGCCGGTAGAAAGCATCAGGAGAGTGGTAATTAGTAATGTTTTTTTCATTTTTTTAAATTAGCCCTATTGCAAAAGGGCATTGATGAACGATCTGGCTTGCCGCCATGCCGCCTGCGTTGGGTTTGGGCGCTGGATCGCAATGAACCTGGCTCGGCGTCCATCTGGGTTGAAGGGGTTATTCTTTCTTTTTCTTTAATTCGATTTTATTGGATTCAATGATTGGCCAGGGAACGCGTTCTCCTTCGCAATCCAGCGCATAAAACTCTTTATTAAACTCTACCATCGCTTCAACCCGGTAATCTCCTTCCCTTTTCGGAATTGTTACGAAAAGATTCTTTTTTGTGTTTTTTGGAATTTGAATGAGCGCTTTTTTATGCTTTTCTGCCCAAAGGTACTGGTGAGGGTTTTTTAAAACATCATCCCACATTTCGATTGCCGGTTTTTTTTCCAGTTTACGTGGATATGTTCCCCAATCGCGTTTTTCATTATTCAAACGGGCTGTATCTATAACGTACGCTTCTTTAATAATATAGCCTGCCAGTTTGTTATCAACCCCGTGCAAGTAGATATCAATAGGAGATTTGTTTGTCACGGTTACTTCAACTACAACAAAAGAAGTATCATTTTGATACCTTCTTAATTCCTGATGAGGTGCGATATACAACCAGACTGCGTGAATAATTGTGTCATGGTAACAACTTCCCTGGTAATGATTGACAACCCAATCCTTTTCGGTCGAAAAAGAAACACCTTGTCCATGACCGATCTGAAGCATGACAAGCAGGGTAATCGCGGTGCTTAATAGTTTTGTCATTTTTTTATTTAAAATTTGATTCAAATCGCCAACAAAAATAGGCAACGGCATGTATTACTCCAAAAAGCCTGCAGGTAAGTTTATAACTTTCTTTCCCTCCGCGCCAGGAACTTTCGTACTGATTGTGTAAAACACGCCCGCTTTGTAACCGCCCTGCTCCGTTGGGGGACTTCAGTGTTCGTAACATAGCAGGGTCTGCTACCAGCGCAGCCCGAGTCAAAAGACAATAAATTAAATTTGTATTCAAAATTGAAAATGGAACAACATTTGACCCCCAAAATGGATCAATAATTTTTCTTTCATCCGGCAACACCCGCTTTTCAAAATCGTTTCACCCGAAGTCACCCTGCCGTGACAACAAAACGCCCTGACCGGTTTCAAATAATTAGGCTAATGATGAAAAAAACAACCCTCATCGCTTGTTTAATCCTTTTGTTTTTCGCCACCTTATCTGCCCAGTGGAGAACAATCGAAAACTGGGGCGCGCTCCCCGTCAATGACCTCGAAGTAAGGGGCAATCTGTTGTACGCCGGCGCTTTCCGCGACTTTTTCCGCAGCACCAACGGGGGACTGAACTGGGAGAAAATTACCTCTGTAGGTCCTTATGAAGACGTTTTTGAGGTTGAAACAACAGAAAACGGCGTGATTTATATCGGCTCGGTCGGCGCCGACTTCTTGTTAAGACGCAGCCGCGACGGTGGGCTTACCTGGGAGTCGCTGCCCTCGCCCGACGGTGGCTTTATGGCTAATTTTTTGAACGGAGGTTTGGTGTGTGCAGGCGAATACCTCTTTGTCACTAACGGCTCCAAACTTTATCGCATCGCCGAATCGGGTACAAACTGGGAAGAAATGACCAGTGTAACCGCAGTCGGCGGGTTGTGGAGCCTCATCGAACAAAACGGCGTTATTTGGGTCGGTACACAATCCTATATCGGCTTCCGCTCCGACGATGCAGGCCAAAGCTGGCAACAGACCAGCGTAGCAGCGCCCTTCCTCGCGGCGAAAGGCGATACGCTGCTTAGTTTTGAACCCCCGAGCGCCCTGACGCAAGCGGTCAATCGATCGCTCAATGGCGGTCAAAGCTGGGAGCGTATTGATCTGACTGTTATACCACGTTCTATTAAGGAATCCGGCGGGGTATTCTGGATGATAACAACCCAACGCCAGGTGCTGCATTCCAGCGACGGAGTAAACTGGCAACCCCTCGACTTTCTCATTGACCCTGCCTACTGGAGTGGAGTCACCGCTTATCAGGGGACGCTTTTGTTTCCCTTTGAAGGCGGAATGCTACGCTCAACCGATGGAGGCGATCACTGGTGGGGCACAAACAAGGGCATGGGCGACAACGCCGGACCATTGCATGTGGTGCGTAACGCACTTTTTGCCGGTAAAAGCCATTTTACCGAAAATGCGGGAGAAAACTGGAAAACCATGTTTGAACCCGGTTTCTTCGAACACCTTTACCGCTTCGACGACCGGATTTACCTCTTAAACAATGAGGCAGTTTGGCGCAATACCAGTAGCGATCTGACCAGGTGGGAAAAGGTCATTCCGGCCGGCAGTTTCGGCGTCCCATTTTCACAAGGACTTTTTCGGGCAGGTTCATACCTGATTAGCACCAGCAATCTTTTTAATGACTGGGGCAAGGTTTATCGCTCGGCAGATGAAGGTTTCTCCTGGGAAATTGTCGCAAATATTGACGGCAACTTGAAACTGCTTGGTACGATTGGCGACAGTACGGTTATAGGACTGAATTACCCGCAAAACGGAAGCAAATTGCTGCTGATTTCCAGGGATCTGGGAGTAACATGGCAACCATGGGCGGTAGAGCCGGTGGTAGGTTACGAAAATCAATCGTTTCAATCCATCGGGCAAAAAGTTTATACCATCAACGGTCTGGACTTGTTATGCTCGGAAGATTACGGACAGACCTGGGTAAGCCTGACGGAAGGCAAGATATTACCCGATCAGCAAACCACGCACAGTTTGCGGGATTTTACGGTGACGGATTCGCTGCTCTTTGTCGTTTCGCGCCACTGGCAAGGCTATGACAACGGCCTGTGGATGAGTTTTGACACGGGCCATACCTGGGTGAACCTCCTGGCCGACCTTGGCGATGGCGACCCCTTTGCGGGGAACGTTGTGTTGAACGCTACGCATTTATTTTTTCAAAATGGCGCCGACGGAAAAATCTGGGTGCGCGCGTTGTCGCAACTGATGAATGATTTGCAAACAGGAACCGTTTATTGGGATTTCAACAACGACGGCCAGCAGAACTCCAATGAACCCGGTGTTAAATACGGGGGTATTCGAACCGCCAGCGGAAATGTCGCTGCCATCACCAATGAAAACGGCCATTTTATTCTCGACCTTACTGCGCCTGATGATACCGTCCGCCCGGTCATATCCATTCCATACTCCAGCTCATTTCCCGCATTTCTTCTTCCCGAACCGGGCCGCCCTCCGATGCAATTTGCCGTGCGACGCACGCCGGGTATCCGCGATTTGCGGGTTGAGGCGGTTGCTGAAAGCGACTTTTTAGGCGGGCGCAATACCAAAGTCCATTTTTTTCTGAATAACGATGGCACCGAGTTTGAGTTTGGCGCCTTTGAAGTCATCTTCAACGAACATCTTTCGGTGGTTGAAACGACCCCTGATTCGACTTCCCTGCAAAACAACCGCATAGTCTGGTACATTGATTTTTTACCGCCCCTGCAACAACGCCATTTTGTTGCTACATTCAATGCTGCTATCAGCAACACGGTTTTGGACGTTACGCTCATTGCCCGATACAGTATTTTTAACGACACAACTCCCCTGAACAACGCCGATACCATCGCCACCTTTATTTTAAATTCCTATGACCCGAACGACAAACAAGTAGATCGTACCCAACTCACGCCCTTGCAGGCTGCCCAATTGCCCGAATTGACCTATACAATCCGTTTTCAAAACACCGGAACCTATCCGGCTTTCGACGTTCGGCTGCTGGATACGCTCTCTCCCTTGCTCGATCCGGCGACCATCAAAATACTCGGCGCCAGCCATCCTTTCCAGCTGCGTTTGAGCGAAAATCGAATACTTGAATTTGTTTTCAACGATATTTATCTGCCCGATTCGACCCGCGACGAACTGAACAGCCACGGTTTTGTGCATTTTTCCATCCGACCACGTCGGGCCTTGCAATTAGGGGAATCGGTTCCCAATACGGCCCATATTTTTTTCGATTTCAATCCGGCCATCGTCACCAATACCGCGCTGACTACCGTTGTGGCGCCATTGGGGGTTCTGCTGTCTGCTACTCAGGAGGCAATGCGTATTTATCCCAACCCAAGTTCAGGAGAAGCGGTGGTCTGTTTGCCGAAAGACCGGTATGGCGCTAAAGTGCTGGAATTGTACTCGATAGACGGCCGATGGGTCGGGCAATTCCCGACCGATGGCCAATCCGCCCGGTTGTCGCTCGAAAGTCAAAAACCCGGCTGTTATCTGCTACGATGGCAAATGTCGGATGGCCGATGGTGTTATGGCAAGTTGATCTTGAATTAAGAAGTTGTTTGAGTTAAATTGCTGCGGTTGGTCAGCGCAGATTATTGAGCCAATCAAGGTTTGTTTTTGAGGGAATAATGGGTTATTATTGCTGAAAAATAACCCTGCCGCAGCGTGGATCAGAAAGATGCCTGAACAAGCCATTGAAATTAACTCAAACAACTTCTAAGATTTTCTTACCCCAGGTACGACTTCAACTGTTCGCTGTGGATTTTCCGCAAGCGCCGGATGCCGCGCTCCTTGATTTGGCGGACGCGTTCGCGGGTGAGGCCGTAGAGTTCCGAAATCTCGTCGAGCGTCAGTGCCGTACGGCCGTTCAGGCCGTAGTAGGCGCCGATAATTTCCGTTTCACGGGGAGACAGGGCGTATAACCCCTGGGCTACTTCTTCGCGCAAGGATTCGGCCATGAGTTTGAAATCCGGATCGTCGTTGTTTTCAGGTACCATCACGTCGAGCATGGTTGCGTCGCCTTCTTCTGTACCGGGCAGGGGGGCATCGAGCGATACGTGGCGTGAGCCGCTGTGAATGAGCTGTTGGATTTCGCGCTCCGACATGCCGAGCAACTCGCCCAACTCCTCGTCGGAGGGTTCGCGTTCAAATTCCTGTACGAAGGAGATATAGGCCTCGTTTACCTTGTTATAAGAGCCCACTTTGTTCAGGGGCATCCGTACGATGCGGCTGTTCTCTACGATGGCTTGCAGAATGCTTTGGCGAATCCACCAAACGGCATAGGAAATAAATTTGAAACCTTTGGTTTCGTCGAAGCGGCGCGCCGCTTTGATCAGACCGACATTGCCTTCATTGATCAGGTCGGAGAGGCTCAAGCCCTGATTTTGGTATTGTTTGGCCACCGAAACTACGAAGCGCAGGTTGCCGCGTGTCATCTCGTCAAGGGCTTCCTGATCGCCTTCGCGAATGCGTTGAGCCAATTTTACCTCTTCTTCCGGCGTAAGCATCGGAAGTTTGCTGATCTCGTTGAGGTATTTGTCCAGCGCCTGGCTCTCACGGTTTGTGATCTTGTGGGCGATTTTTAACTGGCGCATAGAAAGGAGATTTTTGAATCCTGAACTGGTTTAGGAACGATCAAAAGATTAGGCTGAATTCGTGAGGTTATTTTTTGATCGTTCCTCAGAGGTTGCGACAACATCCAGTTTGACAGTTACTTAATACCTGCTTGACGTTTTTAGTTTCAAAAACGTTGAGTTATTTTCAGGAAAAAATATTTTTTTTTAAACAACTGCAAAAATCGCGCCGCAAGGGTACGAAATATTGCACATATTTAAGCGGCTGTCTAAATGACATACGAAAACATCCAGTAGTTTTGCGGCTCCTTTTCTTCAGGAACGAATTTTTCACCATTTTTTGTACACATGAAAGTCGCCGTTGTGGGTGCTACCGGCTTAGTAGGCACCAAAATGTTGCAGGTACTCGAAGAGCGCAATTTCCCGGTTACCAAACTCTTTCCCGTCGCCAGCGAACGTTCGGTGGGTAAAACCATTAAATTCAGGGGTAAACGGTACAAAATCATCAGTATGGACGCAGCGGTGGGCAAAAAGCCCGACGTCGCTATTTTCTCCGCCGGCGGCTCAGTGTCAAAAGAATGGGCGCCGCGTTTTGCCGATCGTGGTACGGTCGTCATAGACAACTCCTCTGCCTGGCGCATGGATCCCGAGAAAAAACTGGTGGTGCCGGAAGTAAACGCCGGCGTGCTCACCAAAAAAGACAAAATTATTGCCAATCCCAACTGCTCCACGATTCAAATGGTGGTGGCACTCAAACCTCTACACGATCAATACGGCATCCGCCGCATCGTGGTGAGTACCTATCAAAGTGTCACCGGAACCGGCATAAAAGCCGTCAACCAGTTGATGAACGAGCGTAAGGGCAAAACCGGCGAGCGCGCATACCCCTATCAGATTGACCTCAACCTCTTGCCGCATATTGATGTGTTTACCGAAAACGGATACACCAAAGAGGAAATGAAAATGGTCAATGAAACCAAAAAAATCATGGGCAACGACCGGATTCTTGTCACCGCCACCACCGTACGCGTGCCGGTCATCGGCGGGCACTCCGAATCGGTCAATGTCGAATTTGAACGGGATTTCGACTTGTCTGAAGTACGCCGCCTGCTTGAATCAGCGCCCGGCGTGGTATTGGTTGACAATCCCGCCGAATTGCTATATCCCATGCCCCTGATGGCACACGATAAAGACGAAGTGTTTGTGGGTCGTCTTCGTCGCGACGAAACCCAGCCCAACACCCTGAATATGTGGGTGGTAAGTGATAATCTTCGCAAGGGCGCCGCCACCAACGCCGTTCAGATCGCAGAATACCTGCTGTCTGTCGGTATTTTGAAACTCAAAGTGAAAAAAACCGCGACAAGCGCCTAATTTTGCGGCGCATTCCGCACTCTTTGTCACCGACCACCGCAGATTATGAAGAACAAGTTAGTTATCTGGAGTAAAAATGCTGAAAACGAAAAAGTTTTAGTAGCACTCGAACTTTTAGCCGACACCAGTAAAGTCAAGGTTTACACCTTCCCGGAAACCATTGCCGAAGAGGCATTCGTACAAAAAATGATGAACGAATGGCGCGACGGAAAAGAGGAAGTCGTTTTCCCCGATGGATATGAAACCATTGAACGCGAACTCAGCATTACTGAAAGCCTGTTGCCCGATCACCTGAAAGTGGATCGGCCCGACATTATACAACGCGCCCAAACAGAATGGCAATTCGCCGTACTGTCGGCCAAATTACATGCCTCTTACCAGCAGGAACTGGCCGAATTCAAGGAAAAAATTGAAAAACTGTCGGCCTACGACGGTAAAATTTTTACCAGTTTGCGCGCATTTTGGGATAAGGTACAAGCCCAAAGTCGCGAACGCAACTTGTTTCGCCAGCATGCCGACGACCTGCGCGACGGTATAAATACCCTTTTCGAACAATTGAAAGGCATGCGTGACCGCCTCAATGCGGAGTTTATGGATGCTTCGCAAAGTGTTGCAGATCGTTTCAACAAGGCCCTGGATGAAATCGAGGAACGTATTGCCGCCGGCGGTTCGAAGCTCAATACCGTTTTTGAAGAACTGAAAAAAATGCAGCGCGAATACCACGGCGCCCGCATGAGCAACGAACACCGCAACCAGTTGTGGGAACGCATTGACGCCGCTTTCAAAAAAGCCAAGGAACGCAAATTTGGCCCCGACGCCAATGCCGGTTCTGTCGCCGAACGCACCGACCGCCGCCTGGCCAGTCTGGATGAAGCCATCAAACGCCTCGAAGAAAGTTTGCGCCGCGACGACGAAGAACTCGCTTTTCAGCGCAAAAAAGTCAATGCGACCGAAGGCCAGCTCGAAGCCCAGATTCGCAGCGCCAAGATCAAAATGATCGAAGAACGCGCAGCGGGCAAACGCGATCGTCTGGCCGAACTCACCAAGGCCCGTGCCGATGTGCAACGCCAGGCCAACAGCGCCCAGGAACGCGAAGCCCGCGCCGCTGCCAAAGAAGCCGAACGCCAGCAAATCGAGGCCAAAAAAGCCGCCATCAAATCGGAAATTGAAGCGGAAACCCACGCCAAAGCCGCTGCTGCGCAGGCCGGGCAAAAAGAAGACAGCCTCTTTGAGGCGGCCACCAACGTGCTCGGCGATGTGCTGCTCGATGCACTCGATACCGCCAAGGCAGTTGCCAGCGTAGCCGCTGAAAAAGCCGAAGAGGTATTCGAAGAGGTGGTAGAACGCGCCGAAGAAGCCCTCGAATCATTCAAAAAAGACGATCAGGCCGAAGAAAAGGAAGGCATTATCATTGATGACGTGGTGCATAAAAAAGAAGCCGGCGAACCGGCGGAAAAAGAAGGCATCATCATTGACGATGTGGTGCATAAAGCCACCCCGGAGGCCGAACTCGAATCAATGGCCGCCGCAGATACGAGCGAAAGTATCATCATTGATGATGTGGTGCACAAAGCCAAGGAAGAAGGCGAGCCCGACGAGAAAAAAGAAGGCGACGCCTGATATTGTATAGAATAGAGCGGCCGGGGTGCAAGTGTGCATTCCGGCGGC
>JANRLZ010000266.1:0-3668 GCA_033762055.1 Saprospiraceae bacterium | reverse complement strand
CGGATTCTTTGGGCATGGCCTGTCAGTTCGAACAGAACGCCGTCATGCTGCCGGCTGTATCAAGCGCTAAATTTCCCAATATGGTCAACTACCGCCTTGGCGCACTCGACCCGCCGTGCAGTGTAACAACCGGCGAGGCGCTGCCGGCAGCCTCCGTCCGCGCCTATCCCAACCCGGCCAACGGGCAATTCACCCTGGAATGGGGCGCTGCGCTGCCTGGCGCCAAGCGATTACTGTGGTACGATGCCACCGGCCGCTGCATCGGCGAGGCCGGGGTAGAAGCCGGCGCTGCGTCGCATACCCTTTCCACTCGGCATTGGCCGCCGGGTCTCTATTTTTGGTCGCTCCGGTCGGAGCAGGGGCGGAATGTGGCGGCCGGGCGTGTGGTGGTGGAGTAAAGCTCACAGCACAAAGCCGAATATTTTCGTTTCCCGCAGATTTTCGCAAATTAATAGCAGATTTGGGGGTGAATTAATTGTCTGCGAAATCTGCGGGAAATGAAAAGTCCGGCATTATGATCGTAAAAACACCCGATATTTCGCCCCGAAAAACGCAAGCCATGCCCGCACCGGATTATTCAACGATCAAATTCGACCCGTATCTGCGCAGCGAAAACGCGCCGGCTGCTACACCATCGCCTTTAGCCGGGCGCTATGTGGCCGGTTTGCCGCCTTTTCTGGGCGGCCCGTATTCGACCATGTACCTCGTTCAACCCTGGACCATCCGGCAATACGCCGGGTTTTCCACGGCGGAAGAAAGCAACGCTTTTTACCGCCGCAACCTCGCTGCCGGACAAAAGGGCCTGAGCGTGGCTTTCGACCTGGCCACACACCGGGGCTACGACTCCGACCACCCGCGTGTGCTGGGTGATGTGGGCAAGGCAGGGGTGGCCATTGATTCGGTGGAGGACATGAAAATATTGTTCGACCAAATTCCGCTGGGTGAAATGTCGGTTTCCATGACCATGAACGGAGCGGTGGTTCCCGTGATGGCATTCTACATCGTAGCGGCTGAGGAGCAGGGCGTGCCCCCCGAAAAATTAGCCGGCACCATCCAGAACGACATCCTAAAGGAATTCATGGTGCGCAACACCTACATCTACCCGCCAGGGCCGAGCCTGCGCATCATCAGCGATATTTTTGCGTATTGCGCCCGGAATATGCCAAAATTCAACTCCATTTCCATATCCGGCTACCACATGCACGAAGCCGGTGCGCCGCCGGAAATCGAACTGGCCTATACCCTGGCCGACGGACTGGAATACATCCGCGCCGGACGGGCGGCAGGACTGGATATTGATGATTTTGCGCCCAGACTGTCGTTTTTCTGGGGCATCGGAATGCGGCATTTCGACGAGATCGCCAAGATGCGGGCCGGGCGTTTGTTGTGGGCAAAATTAGTCCAACAATTCCAGCCTCGGTCGCCCAAATCCCTGATGTTGCGCACCCATTGCCAAACTTCCGGCTGGAGCCTTACCGAACAGGATCCATTCAACAACGTGGCCCGCACCACCGTGGAAGCGATGTCGGCCGTGCTGGGCGGCACCCAAAGTCTGCACACCAATTCCTTCGACGAGGCCATTGCCCTGCCGACCGATTTTTCGGCCAAAATTGCCCGCGATACGCAGTTGTTTATCCAGAAAGAAACGGGGGTTACCCGCGCCGTTGATCCCTGGGCGGGTTCGCATTTTGTGGAAAAACGCACGGCGGAACTCGCCGAAAAAGCCTGGGCTTTGATCCAGGAAGTGGAGGAATTGGGCGGCATGGCAAAAGCCATCGAACAAGGGTTGCCCAAACTGCGCATCGAGGAAGCCGCCGCGCGCAAACAGGCGCGCATTGACGCCGGCGAGGAAAAAATAGTGGGCGTCAATATTTTCCGGGTGGAACAAAACGAAACGTTTGAGATCCTGGAAGTGGACAATACGGCGGTGCGTGACAGTCAGATACGGCGTTTGCAGGAAATAAAACAAAACCGCGACGAGGCAAAGGTAAATGCTGCGCTGACAGCTCTCGAACAGGCCGCCCGCTCGAACGAAGGCGAGAACCTGCTCACCCTGGCCATCGAAGCAGCGCGGCTGCGCGCTACGCTGGGTGAAATCTCGCTGGCCATGGAAAAAGCATTTGGCCGATATGCCGCCACTACAAAATCCGTCTCCGGCGTTTACGCCGCCAATATGCAGCACAACGAAGATTTTGACAAAGCCCGCCAAATGGCCGATGCCTTCGCGGAAGCCGAAGGCCGGCGCCCTCGTATCATGGTCGCCAAACTCGGGCAGGACGGCCACGACCGCGGCGCCAAGATCATTGCCACGGCCTTCGCTGATCTGGGTTTTGATGTGGATATCGGCCCGCTCTTCCAGACACCCGCCGAAGCCGCCCGCCAGGCAGCAGAAAACGATGTACACATCCTCGGTATCTCCAGTCTGGCCGCCGGACACAAGACGCTGGTACCACAAACCGTTGCCGAACTCGATAAATTGGGTCGGGGTGATATCCTGGTGGTAGTAGGCGGCGTCATTCCGCAGCAGGACTACGAATTTTTACGCCAATCCGGCGCCGCTGCTATTTTTGGCCCCGGCACCGTAGTGGCAAAAGCGGCCCGGGAGTTGTTGACAATTTTGATGGATGGCGGACGTTAGACGGGCGAACAGGAAGATGGCACGATGTATTCAAACTGTCTGAAAACCCCTGTCAAGGGGAGAAGTCGCAGATTTTCACATCATGCAAGATATATTTTTTTGACGGAATAGTCTTATTCCAGAAAAAACAGCCTTCTATTTCGGTTGGCCAGGCTGCCTTAATCGAATAAATATCGCGTTGTGACGCAATTTCAGTCAAAATTGAAAAATGATATGAAATCTTTATTAAAATTATGCATGCAAGTTGTTCTTTTACAACTATTTATATTGTCTCCCCTATTGATAAAGGGGCAATCTTTCCGGGACCAATACCAGGCAAATGCTCCTTTCCATGTGCTGTATGATATGCAGGAACTTGCTAAAGAGAAAAAACTGTACTATATCCATCAATTAATGCCGGAGATTGCCTTGATGGTACGATACAGGGTAGATCCTTATCCAGAACTAAATTATTATTCGAAAAAGAATAACCGCTTCATGAGTTGCAGACTGTATCGAACCGAACTCGAGGAGACCCTTGCAACCATGCCGGCAACCGAACGCATTGAAGCGCTCGTCAACTTAAACGCTTATGGTGAAAAGGGGATCTATACTCCTTTGATTGATAGCTTATTGATAGAGCAGAAAAAACGCAAGACTTATTTGTTTTATCAGGGGTTGGAAGATTGGGCGACAGCCATGGCAGCGGTGGGCAGAACAGCGTCTGCTGAATTGTTTTTAAACTTGATCGGGGATAATCGAAGAACCGACCGCGCATATATGCACCTTGCCGTTAAAAAGGCGGCAAATGGTCAAATTGACAGCGCCATGATATTTGCCAACAGGTCGCTGGATATTGCCTCGGATGTTTTCCTGACTTTTGAAACCATCCGTCAATTCTTTCTCCTGATGGATTTACTGGGACAAAATAACGCCGAAGGTAAAGCCCGCATGTTGATTCAAAGATTTCCGGGCCCCACACATCAAGTGGTTGCCCGTGCATTTTTGGCGAAAGGCGCCAAAGATGAGATGGCACTCAAAAATACAATAA
>JANRLZ010000265.1:0-5078 GCA_033762055.1 Saprospiraceae bacterium | reverse complement strand
ACCCGCTGATAAATACTGCCAGAATGATGAAAATGTAAAAGTTGAGAAAACCCACTCCAACGCCGCCATAAAAGCAGTTGACCATCATACCCAGCAGGGTATTCATGCCGGTAAGCGGAGTGAAACTGTCGTGCATTGCGTTCACCGAACCATTGCTGGTACAGGTCGTGTAGATGGCCCAGTTGGCAGAGGCCGCAGATCCAAATCGCACTTCTTTTCCCTCCATGCTCCCCATTGGCTGCGTAATCCCCAGGTTGCCGATGGCCGTATTGCCATTCATCTCCAGGTAAAGTGACGGGATCAACAAAAGCAAAAAGCCGGCAGTCATCACGCCGAATACCGTCCACGACAGTTTTCTTCTGCGCAAAACAAAACCCATGGCGAATACCATCGCGATCGGAATCAAAAAAATGCTTGCTGTTTCAACGATGTTGGTCAGATAATTGGGGTTTTCCATCGGATTCGCCGAGTTCGGCCCATAAAAGCCGCCGCCATTGGTTCCCAATTGTTTGATGGCGACAAAAACAGCCACCGGACCCCGGCTGATTTGTTGTTCCTTGCCTTCCAGGGTGGTTATTTTGTCTTTTCCCTCGAAGGTCATGGGGACGCCATTAAATGCCAGTATGCTTGCCACTACCAGTGCCAGCGGCAACAGGATACGGGTGCTGTTCCGAACCAGTAAAGCGTAGAAATTGCCGAATACATGCGCAGTCCGCTCCCGCATGGCCAAAAACACCATCGCGCAGATGGCCATGCCCGTCGCCGCGCTGATAAATTGCCAAAGCATCAGTACCAATTGGCCGAGGTACGACAACGCGGTTTCGCCGCTATAATGCTGCAGATTGGTGTTGGTAACAAAACTGACGGCGGTGTTAAATGCCAAATCGGCGCCCATAGACGGATTGCCGTCCGGGTTGAGCGGCAACCAGGCCATATTGGTCAGTACCAGCATCGAAATCAGGAACCATACCAGATTGATGGTCAGTAATGCTTTCAGGTGCTGTTGCCAGGTCATTTCTTTGGTCGGGTCAATGCCTCCCAGTTTAAAAATGATCCGGTCAAGTGGATCCATGATCGGATCCAGCCAGGTTTTTGATCCCGTAAACACCCGGCCGATGTAGGCGCCAAGCGGAATGGCGAGCAACAATGTGATGGCGTAAATGAATATCACGCCCATAATTTCAGTATTCATTTGCTCAGAATTTTTCAGGTTTAAGCAGCACGTAGCCCATATAGCCGAATACTGCAATGGCGATAAGAAATAATGCGATCATGGTGTGGTTACAGTTTTTCAAAGAAATCAATGACCTTGAACATCAAGGCGAAAATGAGGGCGCCTGTGGCGATGAGAATGATGGTTGACATGTACAATGAATTTGTTTGTACACCATGCTTCAATACCTGTTCCGGGTTTTTAAAAATTAAAGCAAGTGCCTGACAGTTAATTGTTTATAAAATTATCGCATTATTTGGGCAATAAAAAACCCTTTCAAAATGAAAGGGTGATCCTAACATTTTGAAAGGGTTTCAAGGCGTCGGCGCCTTGGCAGTATCAAGCCTCCAAACCGTACTCCGTCATCTTCCGGTACAGGGTGGTGAGGGCGATACCAAGCAATTCGGCGGTTTTGGTTTTGTTGCCCCGGGTATAGTTCAATACCTTTTGAATATGTATTTTTTCTGCGCTGGCCAATTCAAATGCCGATAAAACCTTGTTCTGACCGGGTGGGGCGCTCAAAGCATTTTGAAGTTCAACCGGCAGTGTTTCCAGGGTAAGCTCATGGCCATCGGCGAGAATAACGCTGCGCTCGACGACATTCCGCAATTCGCGAATATTGCCCGGCCAGCTGTGCAGGAGCAATGCTTCCAGGCATTTTTTATCAATTTTCTGTATTTTTTTATTGGTTTTAAGGACAGATATCCGCAAAAAATGAAGCGCCAGCGCTTCGATGTCCTGTACGCGTTCGCGCAGCGGCGGGAGCTGTATTTGAAAAACGGAGATGCGATAAAACAGATCCTGCCGGAAATGGCCGGTTTCAACCTCTTTCGTCAGGTCACGGTGGGTCGCGGCGATGATGCGAACATTCACCCGGATCGGGCGACTGTCGCCTACCCGGAAAAGTTCGCCGGTTTCGAGCACCCGAAGGAGTTTGGTTTGCAGATCGAGTGGCATTTCACCCATTTCATCAAGAAACAATGTGCCGCGATGGGCTTCTTCAAACAATCCCTTGTGGTCTTTTACCGCACCCGTGAAAGCGCCTGCCCGGTGTCCGAACAATTCACTTTCCAGCAATTCCCGACTAAAAGCTGCGCAGTTGATAGCCACAAACGGCGCTGTGTTTCTTGCGCTTTCCTGATGGATGGCCTGAGCGAAAACCTCCTTGCCGACGCCGGTTTCACCGGTCAACAATACGGTAACATCACTGGGAGCCACCTTTTGCGCCAACGCTATGGCTTGTTTAATGCCATTCGAGTGGCCGATAATGGTATCAAAAGAGTGTTTTTTGCCCAACTGCCGTTCCAGTTGCTGCACCCTTTTGGCCAACTGCACCTTTTCCATGGCCCGATGCAGCAGAGGAATAATTCTGTTGTTGTCGTCCCCTTTGACAATATAGTCGAAAGCGCCGTTTTTGATGGCTTGCACCCCGTCCGGAATATTGCCATAAGCCGTCATCAGGATCACTTCGAGCTGCGGATACAGGCTTTTTATTTTGCCGACAAATTCGACGCCGTTTCCGTCAGGCAGCTTGACGTCGCATAAAACAACATCAATCTGATGGGCTTGCGTCTCCAAAATTCGGGATGCCGCCTTCAGGTCGCCGGCCTGCATGATTTCAAAGCCTTCAAGACTGATGATCCGGGCCAACAAACTGCGGAGTTTTTCTTCGTCGTCAATGAGCAGGATTTGCATATCTGATACTACATTTTTGTTTCCCGCACCATGCCTGGCGAGAACCTGCAATTTCCGACAAATTCTATTTCCCCTTTTTCCTTTTTTTGTAATTCTCCAGGACAAATGAACCCAAACCGTTGAGGCTGGAATAAAAAGCCGTACCGCCGTTGGTTTGTGTGAAAGCTTCGACAAAACGCATCAGGTACGGATCGCGGGCAATCATAAAGGTAGTGATCGGAATATCCATTTTTTTGCAACGCATGGCGAGGCTCAGACAGCGGTTGATAATTTTTCGATCGAGGCCAAAGGAATTTTTATAATAGTTTTTCCCGATTTTCAGACAGGTGGGTTTGCCATCGGTGACCATAAAAATCTGCCGGTTGGGATTGCGGCGCTTTTTCAGGATGTCGAGTGCCAGTTCGAGACCAGCCACGGTGTTGGTGTGGTATTCTCCGTTGGTGAGGTAGGGGAGGTCTTTCAGTTCGATGGGCCAGGCATCGTCGCCAAAAACGATGATGTCGAGCGTATCTTTCGGGAAACGGGTTTTGATAAATTCAGCCAACGCCAGCGCCACTTTTTTGGCGGGTGTGATACGATCTTCGCCATAGAGGGTCATGGAATGCGAAATATCAATCATCAGTACCGACGACATCTGGCTCTGAAAATAGGTTTCGTGCACTTCCAGATCGCCTTGCGTGAGGTTAAAATCGTCAATACCGTGGTTGATGTAAGCGTTGCGCAACGAATTGGTGACGGCCAGATTTTCCAGAGCGTCGCCAAATTCATAGGGTTTGACATCGGCCGTGTATTCATCACCCCGGCCGACAATGCCTGTGTTGTGTTGTCCGCTTTTGGCTTTTTTCAAATCGCCGAAAATATCGTCCAGACTTTTTTGCCGCAGGCTGATTTCCAGTTTCGAGGTCGGCCCCATGCCGCCTTCCGCATCCGGATCGCGCTGGATGTAGCCTTTTTCCTCCAGGTCACGAATAAAATCGCCCATACCGTACTCATCGGTCGTAAGTTTATACTCCCGGTCGAGTTCATTAAGCCAGGCTAATGCCTCGTAGACATCGCCGGAGGTGTATAACATCAATTCCTGAAAAATCTTGAACAACCGGTCAAACGGTGTTTGATTCGGATCAGGTTTGTAGTCTGAAAAACGAAAACCAAGCATGATGTTCCAAAACGCGTTTTAGCCCGCAAGGTTCACCAGGCCAGCAAATCGCCGATCGCACGGCTCACTTTCTCGATGGAAGGAATCATGGTTTGCTCCAGTGTCGAGTTAAGCGGTACGGCAGGCATATTTTCCGCGCCCAGGGTACGTACCGGCGCATCGAGCCGCTTAAAACAATTTTCCTGTATGCGCGCCGCCAGGGTTTGAGCGAATGAACCGTTCACCTGCTCTTCCGTCACCACCAGCACTTTGCCATGCCGCAAGGCGGCCGCATACATGGCGGCTTCGTCGAGCGGACAAAGGGTGCGCAAGTCCACAATTTCAACCTGTCCGGGATAATCATTGGCGGCGTTCAGCGCCCAGTGCACGCCCATGCCGTAGGTAATTACGGCTATTGATTCGCCGTTTTTTATCTTTTCGTCTTCTGCAATAAGCGCGGTGCGGGCTTTGCCGAACGGCACGACATAATCTTCATCCGGTTCCACGCTGCGCGCGGCATCCGTGCCGCGTACCTTGCTCCAGTACAGGCCTTTGTGTTCAAAAATTACCACCGGATTCGGATCATACCAGGCGGCTTTCAGCAAGCCCTTCAAATCGGCGCCATTGCTCGGGTAGGCAATTTTCACCCCCCGGATTTGCGCCACAACACTTTCCACACTGCTGCTGTGATAAGGCCCGCCGCTGCCGTAAGCGCCGATCGGAACCCGCAGTACGCAACTTACCGGCCATTTTCCGTTGCTGAGGTAGCAACTGCGTGCTACTTCGGTGAACAACTGGTTCAACCCCGGCCAGATATAATCGGCAAATTGCACTTCCACAATCGGTCGCAGGCCCGTTGCACTCATACCCGCCGTGCTTCCCACGATAAACGCTTCCTGAATAGGCGTGTTGAATACCCGGTGGTCGCCGAATTTTTCAGCCAGGGTGGCCGCTTCGCGAAACACGCCGCCCAATCGCCGCCCCACGTCCTGTCCGTATAAAAGACACTCCGGATGGCGCCGCATCAGTTCTTCA
>JANRLZ010000264.1:0-7507 GCA_033762055.1 Saprospiraceae bacterium | reverse complement strand
CGCGAACGATACGGCGAAGGAACAACGGTAAGCACATCGCTGCTTGAATCGGCTTTGGCTTCGTTGGCCAATCAGGCCGGAAACTACCTGATGAATGGGACGGTAGCCCAACGAATGGGCACCCAGCATCCTAATATTGCGCCGTATGGGGATATGTACCGCTGCGCCGACGACAAAGAAATATTGCTGGCCGTGGGAACAGAACGGCAGTTTTCTCAACTTTGCCGCGCACTAAACAGAGAAGACTTGTTGCAAGACCGTGATTTTCAGAAGAATACAGCCCGTGTAAAGCATCGAAAAAAACTAAATGAACGGCTGCAGGAAGAATTGTCCCGGCGTAGCTTGTCGGAAAACCTAACCCTGCTTAAAGCCGCTGCCGTGCCGGTGGCCCGGATTCGAGACATGCGCGCCGTATTTGAAATGCCCGAGGCGCAAAAAATGGTGCTGGAAGAAATTTTGGCCGACGGAACGATAACCCGGCGATTGAAAACAGTTGCTTTTAAAATGGCGGACGGCGGACGGTAGACGGCAGGAAGCACGAACTTCAGTCCGTCGGGACCAACGGCATTAATGCCGCAGGTGGACGGCAGACGGTAACAAACCTCCTGAACATGATAAATAAAATCTACCCTGTATGGATCAAAATCTGATACTTGATGCCCTTAGGCGCGTAAACGACCCGCAAACGGGGCGCGACATTGTTTCGGCGGGAATGGTGCAAGACCTTGTTATTGAGGGCAACAACGTCAATTTCAAATTAGCCATCCCTTCGCTTCAGATGCAGGGGAAAGCTGAACTTAATTTTGCCTGCATCGGCGCCATCGCAGAAGTTTACCCGCAGGCACAGGTAAACGCGCATTTTGTGGCGCGCGCCACCGATGGAATGCCCCCTCCCGGGGCCCTGCCGCATATCAAACACATTATCGCTGTGGCCAGCGGCAAAGGCGGCGTAGGGAAAAGCACAGTTGCCGTAAATCTGGCACTGGGTTTAAGACAATTAGGCGCCAATGTCGGGCTGCTGGATGCCGATGTTTACGGCCCCAGTATACCCACCATGCTCGGCCTGACCGGTCAACGCCCGAAAGTACGCGATGTGACGGGGGTCCCCAAAATGATACCGCTGGATGGACACGGCATTCCCTGCATCAGCATCGGTTTTATCATTGACCCCGAACAGGCGGTGGTACTGCGCGGCCCAAGACTGGCCGCCATTATCAAGCAGTTTGTCAGTGATGTACTCTGGCCTGAACTGGATTTTCTGGTCGTTGATTTACCCCCGGGTACCGGCGATGTTCAACTAACGCTGGTACAAACCGTGCCGCTCACAGGCGCTGTACTGGTCACCACACCACAGGAAGTCGCCCTGGCCGATGCGATCAAAGCCATGAACATGTTCTTGCTGCCGCAAATTGGCGTACCCATCCTGGGAGTGGTAGAAAACATGGCATGGTTTACTCCAGCCGAACTTCCGGAAAATAAATATTACATTTTCGGACAAGGCGGCGGAAAAAAACTGGCGCGGGAAAGTAATTCCATTTTGCTTGGGCAAATTCCGCTGGTCCAAAGCGTACGTGAAGGTGGCGATACCGGCATGCCCGCAATCGTCCAGGCAGACAATCCTGTGGCCCCCTCCTTTTTGGAAGTAGCCAAGAATGTACTGCGGCAAATCGGCGCGATGCAGCAGTAAATGCTAATCCAGGTTAATATCAATCCGGAAATAACCTTCGCCTTCTACGACCGGGTAACGCCCGGCAGCCAAAACGGCGCCTTCAAGCCCCAGGCCACCGGCTATATGCTCCGGTAAAGCGCAGGGGGCATCCATGTTAAAAATACCTTTGCGGAAATGCGCTTTGTAAAGTTGAATACAAAGGAATTCGCGAAAGAAAAACAAGGAAACCCCACCATTGGGCGACTGGCAGATTTGACCCAGTGTAAGCCGACAATCTTTTTTTAAATCCAGAATATGGCGTTCATAGGTACCGGTAATTTTGCAAATTCCGGTACCCCGACAATCAGCGTTGGGCGAACCAAACACGACGGCGCAATGCAGGATTTTTACGGATTGAATGGAAGTTTTCTGTGCTTTTTTGGAAGTAATCGGAAGATTTGTTGGTCCAACATTGGCTGGACGAACGGCATTTGAGATGGATGACATCGTCAGTGAACGTAAGTTGTAATCAGTAAATAGGATTAAAACAAATGGCTGTTCAGAGATGAAGCAGAACTGGAAGGGATAACAGCCGATAACATTAAACCAAGAACCGTTCCAAAGTCACCTGCTACCATTCCCTAAAAGTTTGGAATTGCAATCTATCTTACAAATCAATGCCTAAAATAACCCCGGAGCGGTAGAAGTCTTTTTCAAAAAATCCAAACACGACATCTACGCGCAAGGGGCGTATGGCTTTTACACCGATATTTTCAAAACCGAAGGTCAGTTCCCAGTAGGGCAATTTGCCGCTGAATGCCGGATCGCGCGAGGGCTGATCGGCGTAATACAAACTCGCACCAAACACTTCCTTCCAGTTCAATTTCCTTACGCCCGGAATCTTGTCGAGCAGCCAGCCTTGCAAATGATGCCGGGCATGAACTTCAGCGTAGGGCTCGTCAGACGAATAGGCATAATAAGGCAGAAGGAAAAAACTGCGACTGTACCGGCTGGTATTTCCAAACGCCGTCTGGTTGCCCAACACATGGTACAGGTCCATAAAAGCATTATTTTTTCGGGTCGGGAAATAACCCGCTGTCATGTTCCATTGGGTATAGCCTGCTAATCCCCATGACAATTCATCCTGTTCAATGGAAAGCTGCAACTGGTCGTAGTCGGCCCAGGTTTGGCCGGCAAGCGGCAGCGCTTTTTTGTAAAGCAGCGAAAACTCAGGCCAGCCGGATTCGCTGTAAGAACGATAAGTTGGATAGGAGCTATATGTCCGCCCGGGTTTTATCAGGATTTGCGCCTGCAGGTAAAAAAGATCAGGTGCTGAAAAGCGATCGCCGGGTTCATTTTCGTTGGGCGGTACCGGTTCGTTGGGGGTATAAGGCGCCTTTGCTTTTTTATTCCATGAAAAGTCGGTGTTGTTTTGCAGCGGCTTTCGTTGCGCCCATTCTGCTGTGGCGCGCAACGAAATGGATGGCGACAGCACCTGGCTCCAGGCGGCGCGGGCGAATGTTTTGTCGTAAATTTTCATGTAATTCCTCCGGGAGAACAGCGAGTATTGCGTATTCATCAGCACTCCGATCGGATCCTGGCTATTAAATTGCGCTGTCGTTGTTCCGCCTTCCAGAATAAGCGTTCGATAGCGGACACTTTCAAACCGACGCTGGATGCGGGCATTGGCCCGGAGTTTTTGTTCAGAAAATCCATAATTCAAATCGCCTTCCACCCGCCAGAATTTGGTGCCCCGCCTGTCGGATTCTTTTTCCCATTCGGGTCTAACATCCAACAACCAGCCCTGAACCGTATTAAACTGTACCCATTTAAAGATGGCAGGATAAGACACCGAAATTCGCTTGTGAGAATTCCGCCAGTTGTAACCAAAGATCAGGTTATTAAATTTAAAACGGTTGTTTTTACGATCAATACTGTCGAGATAAGCCTTTGACCTCCATATTTTTTGCAAACTGTCTTTTTTAACATAATCGTTACCTTCTTCTTCAGTGAGTGGAACGGGGCGTACCGCTGCCCAGTAAGCATCACTTTGTTCATTTGCTTTTTCTTCAATTTTAAACACTTCTTTGGAAAAAAAGCGCTCTTCGAACACCGGGTTTAGGTTGTAATTGGAAAAAACGCCGTTGTAAAAACCACCGATTTTGAAGCCGAAAATTCCGAATTTAAAACTCGTTACCTGCGTTAACAGTCCCCAGGTATCGGGGGCGCCGAGTGGGACGAATTGTTGTTGTATCCGTAAAGTATCGAGTACCGGTTGTTTGATAGCATCGCCGGTCAGGGCGAGATCGGCGCCTGAAAGCAGCCAAAATTCATCTACCACATACAGGAACCCCGAAAAAGTCGGATCGGCCGGCCGGCGGGGAATGACCCTGATTTTTTCGATGGTAAAACCCAGTTCGTTTTTAAATCGGCCGGCATGTTTGAAATCGTAGTAACTGAATGCATTATCAGCCAGTGGTGAAAGGATTTCCCGTTCAATGTCCAGACGTTCGGAATACAAATCAAAATCTGTCAGTGTAGCCCGGTTCAGGCTGAAACCGTTTTCACTGCCGCTCACTTTGCTCGACACCATGATTTCCTTTTTTCGACCGGGCGGGTCTTGCGCCCAAACTTTGGAGACAGATTCGGAGAGATAAATAATGCCGGTGCGGTTGGTGTCGAGTACCCCGCCCATGTTGCCAACCTCCTGGCCGAGCAATTTATTGGGAGCGTCGAGCAATTTGTAAAACCCTTTGATATAAACATCACAGGCATAATTGGCGGTCTTTTTCTTATAAAAGCTGCGTTTGGCAATTACCTCTCGCATGATGCGTACCGCAGGATCTGTAGAGGTAACAACCACCTCGCCCAGTTCCAGATTTGCCGCCAGCATTTGCACGTCGAGGCGCAGCGGCTCATCGCCAACCTTCACCTTTTTTATGAGTTGCTGGTAGCCGATGTATTGAAAAACGATCTCGTGAACGCCGGGAGATACCGGCAGGCGATAGTCGCCATTGGCATTGGCTACCGTACCATTGCTGGTATTCCGAAGATAAACGGTGGCATAGGGAAGCGCTTCGCCATTCTCGTTGCTAACTTTGCCGAAAACCTGAGCGAAGATAAAAAGTGGCGGGAAACAGAAAAAAAGGGCGATTGTAAATTTCATAAGCGTAAGGTATTTCAAAGAAAAACGCCGGGCGCAAAAAAAGGACAAACATGACACTAACGCAGCATTTTCATCAATACATCCGGGAACATTTTTTGTTGACCGGAAACGAAGGAAAAACTTTGCTGGCCATTAGCGGCGGGGTGGATTCGGTGGTAATGGGGCATCTGTTCGTGGCAGCCGGTTTGCCTTTTGCTGTGGCCCATTGTAATTTTGATTTACGCGGGGCCGATTCGGATGCCGATGCCGAATTTGTGCGGGCGCTTGCCGGCAACTGGAACGTTTCGTATTTTGAAAAAAAATTTAGGACGCTCGAATATGCGCGCCAACAGCGCATTTCCACCCAAATGGCTGCACGAACACTGCGATATGCCTGGTTTGCGTCGCTGGTGGCTGAACATGATTTTGGACAAGTTGCCACTGCTCATCACCTGAACGATTCGGTTGAAACCGCTTTGTTCAATTTTGCACGGGGAGGCGGCTGGAAAGGACTGGGCGGCATGGCGCCTAAAAAAAGGATGGAGGAGATAAACCCGCCGTTCACACTCATACGTCCTTTGCTTTTTGCCCGAAAAGAAACCTTGTTGCATTTTGCTGAAACGATGGATTTACCATGGCGGGAAGACCGCAGCAACGAAACTGATGCTTACTCCCGCAATTTTGTGCGGCATCACATCCTTCCGCTTTTTGAGCAGATAAATCCAGATTTTCTGCATACCGCATCGCATAATATGAGCGGCATGATGCAGGATGTCGAAAATCTGGAGTTTTTGTTGAATCATTTTCTGGATACGCATGAAACCGGTGGCATTCGGAAACTGGAAAAAAAGAAAATCGAACAGTTGCCGCATCCGGCACGCGCCTTGTATGCCTGGATGAGACCATTTGGCTTTGACGCCGAACAGGTGCGACAGGTTGCCGGGAATTTGCAACAGATCGGAATGGAATGGCAATCGGAAACGGGCATCCGTTTGCTGTTGGAGCGCGATTGCCTGTTGGTTCAGGCGGTATCAACCCATACCACGGAAGAACAAGTGCAAATATATCCGGACGATTTAATGTTGCGGCTGCCGGGCGGCGGATCCTTGTTTCAAACATCCTTTCATGCCGGCGAAATGATGCCCGACGGAAAAGTGGCTGTGGTAGTGGATGCGGACAAACTGATATTTCCGTTAGTGCTTCGGCACTGGCAGCCGGGTGATGTTTTTCAGCCGTTTGGTATGGGTGGGAAACGGCAGAAATTGCAGGATTTTTTTACCAATCAAAAGATTTCACGCTGGGAAAAGGCGCAGGTTTGGGTATTGATCAATGGAAATGGCGAGATAATCTGGGTGTTAGGATGGCGGCTGGATGAGCGGTACGGGATTCATTCAAAAACTACAAATGCAAAAAAAATTCACTGGATAAAATGATTCAATTCGACTCCTCCCCCGCTCAAAATTTTGTCTCGGCGAGCGAAATATCTGCCTTCGAACCATTTGTCAACACCGCCGCCAAATTGCTGGAATCCCGCAAAGGTCCCGGCGCCGAGTGGTTAGGCTGGCTGGACCTGCCCGTGAAATATGATCGAAGCGAATTTCGGCGTATCAAAGCCGCCGCAAAACGCATCCGGCAGCAAAGCGAAATCCTGATCGTCATCGGCATCGGCGGATCGTACCTCGGCGCAAAGGCCGCCCTCGAATTTTGTCGCCCAGCGTCGCTCATCTCCCTCAAAAATCAGCGAAAAAAACAACTTGAAGTCGTGTTTGCCGGCATCAATCTGAGTGCAGACTACCATGCACAACTGCTTCGGGAAATAGGCGACCGTGACTTTTCCATTAATGTCATTTCAAAGTCGGGTACTACCACCGAACCCGCTGTCGCTTTTCGGCTTTTTAAACAAAAACTGGAAGAAAAATACGGAAAATCCGGCGCACAAAAGCGCATTTATGCCACCACCGACCGTGCGCGCGGCGCACTAAAAACACTGGCCGACCAGGAAGGTTATGAAACATTCGTCGTGCCGGATGATGTAGGCGGTCGCTTTTCCGTCCTGACCGCCGTGGGACTTTTGCCGTTGGCCGCCGCAGGCATCCCGGTCGAAGACCTGATGCGCGGCGCGGCAGATGCACGCCTGGCGTATAAACAACCCTTCGCCCATAATCCCTGCCATCAATACGCCGCTATGCGTAATATCCTGAGAAACAAAGGCAAAGAGATTGAAATATTGGTCAACTACGAACCTCGTTGCAGGTTTATTGCCGAGTGGTGGAAACAACTCTATGGTGAAAGCGAAGGAAAGGACGGCAAAGGCATCTTCCCCGCAGCCGTTGATTTTACCGCCGACCTCCACTCCATGGGCCAATATATTCAGGACGGACGCCGACATATCTTCGAGACGGTGCTCGAAATCAATCAACCACAAAACGAAATCATCATCCCCCACTCTGAAGACAATCTCGACGGCCTCAACTACCTGGCCGGAAAAAGTCTCGATTTTGTCAATAAAAAAGCCGCCGAAGGCACCCGCCTCGCCCACATAGACGGCGGAGCGCCCAACCTGAATATTCAACTGCCCGAAGCCTCTCCTTACTATCTGGGGCAACTGTTCTACTTCTTCGAAAAAGCCTGCGCCATCAGCGGCTATCTGCTCGGCGTCAATCCCTTCGACCAACCGGGCGTCGAAGCGTACAAGGTCAATATGTTCGGCCTGT
>JANRLZ010000263.1:0-5737 GCA_033762055.1 Saprospiraceae bacterium | reverse complement strand
GCCTGAACGAAAAAAAGAATACCTCCAGATCCTGGTCGCCGAAAGTGAGCGTATCAGCCGCCTCATAAATCAGGTGCTTGATATCGAAACCCTGGAATCGGACAACAGTCCGCTGCGTACAGAACCCGTTGATCTGTGTGCGGTTTTGCGCAGCGCGAAAGGCGGCATGGAACAAATGATGACTGAACGCGGCATTACATTCAGTTTCAGCCTGCCAGAACCGCCATTGATCGTGCGGGCCGATTACGACCGAATGGTGCAGGTGGTGGTCAATTTACTCTCCAATGCCCTGAAATTCTGCGATCCTGAACACGGAAAAATCGAACTTCGACTCGAACGTCACCCCCATCATGCACTGATTGTGGTGAGCGACAATGGCGTCGGCATCCCGAAAACAATGCAGGGAATGATCTTTGAACGTTTTACCCAGGTACACAGCCGAGAAAAGGGCAAACCCCAGGGAACCGGTCTGGGCCTTTTTATAACAAAAAATATTGTGGAAAAACATGGCGGACAAATTTCTGTCGAAAGCGAACCCGGACAAGGCGCTAAGTTTGAAATAAAAATCCCTGTCTAATCCATTAAGGTTTTGAAAAAAACGACACTTTGATTTTTTGAATTCGCCAGGCTGCCTACTTTTATACCGAGATTTAACACACAACCTTGTCTTACCTTGAATCAGGCAGCAGACTCCACCCGCGTCCTTATCGTTGATGATGAGCCAAACATCGTGATGGCCATCGAATTTTTACTGCAACGTGCAGGATACCAGACCTCCAAAGCATATAACGGCGAGCAAGCCCTCGAACTCGCCGCAGAGATTGTACCCGATATCGTCGTACTCGATGTGATGATGCCAGGCATTGACGGCTTCGAAGTGGCCCGGCGTATCCGCCAGTCGCCCACACTGGAATATACTAAAATTGTTTTCCTCACCGCCAAAGGCACCCAGCGCGACAAACAAGCCGGCTATGCCAACGGCGCCGAAGCTTACCTGATTAAACCCTTCGACAACGACGAACTGGTCATGGTGGTAAATGAAATGTTGGCGTATGGATGATTTTTAGGTTTATCGGGTTTAGATGGTAATAAACCTCCTAAACCTGATAAACCTCCCAAACATGACAACCCATTTTCAAATTATTATTGCCTGAAATATCGGACGCCGGCTGATTGCTTTTGCCGGCGTCTTTTTTTACGCTAAAAAATTTTAAACATATAGATAACTATATGTTTTTTGTGTTTATCTTTGCCTCATCAGTCACCCTTTATCCATCAGGTAAAACTCCCCCCTAAACTCCCTAAACCCGATAAACACTCCTCGACATGGCTTACGCATCCACCTACCGCCACAGCATAGACGAACCGGAAAACTTCTGGGCCACCCAGGCTAGTACGCTCGACTGGTATGAGCCGCCCCGGCATATCCTGGAGCAGGACGAACACGGACTTTATCGCTGGTTTTCAGGCGGCATGCTCAATACCTGCCACCTGGCGCTCGACTACCACGTCGCCAATGGCCGTGGTGAACAAACCGCACTGATTTATGATTCGCCGGTAACCCAGGCATTTGAACGCTTTACATACCGCGAAATGCTGCATGAAACCGCCCGTCTCGCAGGCGCCCTCCAATCGTTGGGAGTTGAAAAGGGCGATCGGGTTATTATTTATATGCCTATGATACCGCAGGTGGTTTTTGCCATGCTGGCCTGCGCGCGCATCGGCGCCGTCCACTCGGTGGTGTTTGGCGGTTTCGCCCCCCACGAATTGTCGCTGCGCATTGACGATGCCCGTCCCAAAGTCATTCTAACCGCCTCTGCCGGAGTCGAATTCGACAAAATTATCCCCTACAAACCGATGGTAGACGCTGCTTTGGCCGAAGCGCAGCACGATGTCGGGCACATTGTAGTGTATCAACGCTGGTTTAAACAGGCACATTTGCGGAGTGAACGGGAACTGGACTGGACCGATCTGGTGCGACAGGCTCGTCCGGTGGGTTGCACCCCGGTAGAAGCCACCGACCCGCTATACATCCTGTACACCAGCGGCACAACGGGCAAACCAAAGGGCATCGTACGTGACAACGGCGGCCACGCCGTGGCGCTGCGTTACTCCATGCAACAGGTATACCAGGTCGGACCCGGCGATGTATTCTGGGCCGCCAGCGACGTGGGTTGGGTGGTTGGGCATTCCTATATCGTATATGCGCCCTTGTTAACCGGCTGTACCACCGTGCTATACGAAGGCAAACCCGTGCGCACCCCTGATGCCGGGGCATTCTGGCGGGTGGTAAACGATTATGGGGTCAATGTGATGTTTACCGCTCCAACCGCCATGCGCGCCATAAAAAAAGAAGATCCGGAGGGTTGTTTGAAGCAAAATTATCCCCTCGACTCCCTGCGTACCCTGTTCCTCGCCGGCGAACGCTGCGACGCCGCCACCCTTCGTTGGGCTGAAAGCCTGCTCAACTTGCCGGTCATAGACCACTGGTGGCAAACCGAAAGCGGCTGGCCCATGCTGGCCACCCCGATCGAAAACGGTCGGCCGCACCCGGTCAAACCCGGCTCATCGGGTCGGCCGGTGCCTGGTTTTCAGGTAGATATCCTTGATCACCTTGCACGTCCCCTGCCACCCGGCGAGGAAGGCGCCGTGGGCATCCGGCTACCCATGCCGCCGGGTTGTCTGCCCACCCTTTGGCAAGCACCCGAACGATTCAGGGAAAGTTACCTGAGTGCTTACCCCGGTTATTATTTTACCGGCGACGGCGGTTACAAAGACGAAGACGGTTACACGTTCATCACCGGTCGCATAGACGATGTGATCAATGTGGCCGGGCACCGCTTGTCGACTGCCGACATGGAAGAAATCGTGGCATCGCATCCGGCAGTTGCTGAATGCGCTGTAATAGGTGTTGAGGACAGTTTGAAAGGGCAGACGCCCCTTGGGTTTGTCGTACTGAAATCGGGTGTAAGTACTCCCGAAGAAATGCTCGACGCCGAGTTGGCCTTGTTGGTACGCCAACAGCTGGGCGCACTGGCTTGTTACCGGAAAACCCTGTTTGTCAAACGCCTGCCCAAAACCCGTAGCGGAAAAATCCTGCGCCGCATTCTGCGCTGCATTGCCGACGGCAAACCCTACCACGCACCATCTACGATAGAAGACCTGAGCGTTCTCGACGAAATTGCCGCCGCCTTTGAGCCGGCATTGGCGAGCCCTTGATGGATTCCCGGAATTGCGGCAACCAGTTTCCGAAATGCGACTATCTTAATAAGGGTAACGCAGAATTTCCCGCCACTGCTTTCGTCATTAACCCAAAAAAATCATCGTTATTCGCCTCCATAAATCCAGCCTTTTCCACCTTCAAAGCAATTGCACGACATGACTTTGCAAATCCGCAGTTTTGAACAATATCAACAGGAATACGCCCGCTCCATTGCCGATCCGGAAGGGTTCTGGGCCGAGCAGGCCGCCACATTTCAATGGAAAAAACCCTGGAAACGGGTGTTGAAATGGAATTTCCGCGAGCCGAATGTCAAATGGTTTCTCGGGGGGAAACTGAACATCACCGAAAATGTGCTGGATCGCCACCTGCCCGCCCGCGCCAAACAAACCGCCATTCTCTGGGAACCCAACGATCCAAAAGCAAAACCCCGCAAAATTACCTACCAACAACTTTACCGGCAGGTGTGCCAGTTTGCCAACGCCCTGAAAGCGCAAGGCATCAAAAAAGGCGACCGCGTATGTATTTATATGCCCATGACCCCCGAACTGGCCGTAGCAGTGCTGGCCTGTGCGCGCATCGGCGCCATACACTCGGTGGTGTTTGCCGGTTTTTCAGCGGTTTCAGTGGCCGACCGGATCAAGGACGCACAGTGCTGTGCCGTTATTACTTCCGATTATAATGCGCGGGGCGCCAAAAATATTCCGGTAAAAGCCATTGTTGATGAAGCACTTGCACTGGGTTGCGATTCAGTGAAAAAAGTAATCGTACACAAAAATACCGGCGAAAAAGTAGCCTGGAACGAAACCACCGACCTTTGGTGGCACGATGCCATCGCCGGCAAACGCAAAAGTTGCAAGGCCCAGACCATGGACGCCGAAGACCCGCTTTTCATCCTTTACACCAGCGGCTCCACCGGCAAGCCCAAAGGGGTGGTACATACCCACGGCGGTTATATGGTGTACACCGAGTTTACTTTCCGCAACGTGTTTCAGTACAATGAGGGCGATGTTTACTGGTGTACCGCCGATGTAGGCTGGATCACGGGGCACTCATACATCATTTATGGACCGCTACTGGCCGGGGCCACCACCCTGATGTTTGAAGGCGTACCCACCTATCCCGATGCCGGGCGTTTCTGGGAGGTAATCCAGCGACATAAAGTCAACATCTTTTACACCGCTCCTACTGCCATCCGTGCGCTGATGGCTGCCGGCAACGAGTGGGTAAAAAACCGTCGCATGCCCTCGCTGCGCGTACTGGGTACCGTGGGCGAACCCATCAATGAAGAAGCCTGGTATTGGTACCACGAAAAAATAGGCAAAAAACGTTGTCCCATCGTGGATACCTGGTGGCAAACCGAAACCGGCGGCATCCTCATTTCACCACTGGCCGGCATTACGGCAACCAAGCCCTGTTTCGCCACGCTGCCCCTTCCCGGGGTGCAACCCATTTTGGTAGATGCCAATGGAAAGGAACTGAAAGGCAATGACGTAGAGGGGATGTTGTGCATGAAATTCCCCTGGCCAAGCATCCTTCGAACCACCTGGGGCGATCATGAGCGTTGCCGGCAAAACTATTTCGCCACGTTTAAAAACCTGTATTTCACCGGCGACGGTGTGCGCCGCGACCCCGACGGTTATTACCGCATCATCGGTCGGGTAGATGATGTCATCAATGTGAGCGGACACCGAATCGGCACCGCAGAGGTAGAAGATGCCATCAACAAACACGAGGATATCGTGGAAAGCGCCGTAGTCGGGTATCCGCACGACATCAAAGGGCAAGGTATTTATGCCTATGTGATCGTAACCGAAAAAATCAACAATGCTACCGAATTCAGAAAGGAAGTGCTCGAAGTAGTGTCGCGCGAGATCGGGCCGATCGCCAAGCCCGACAAAATACAGATTGTGCCCGGTTTGCCCAAAACCCGTTCGGGCAAGATCATGCGGCGTATCCTGCGCAAGATCGCCGAAGGCGACACCTCCAACCTGGGCGACATCTCCACGCTCCTGAACCCGGAAGTAGTGGAAGAGATCAAACGCGGCGCTGTGTAGTGCCGCGCATTTATTGCGGACATTTCTTTGGGGTTGTGTAAACAGGGTATTTTATCGAAAATGCCAGGTCTTACACAAAATCGCGCTTTGCACGTGGCAACGACGTTGTCTCACAGGTTATGTTTTTAGACAGGATTGACAAGATTTAGAGGAAAATTACCCTAAAAAAAGTAAAAAAACCTGTAAATCTTGTCAATCCTGTCTCAATTAAACCTGTGAGACAGCGTCATATTCGCGGCCCAACCGAAACTTTATTTGGCCATAAAATACGGCTGGTTTCATGTCCCGACTTTTTTAGACACCCTAGTGGTGAACCAATTTAGTATCTAAAAAATTGGCGGCTGCTTTTAGTGTCTGTTTTCGTTGTTTGTCGGTTATAATGTACCCGCATTACGCCCTCCAAACGCCTCAACAACCCCTAAAATCATCTCACCCATTTTTCATCTCCTAAGTTGGTTCA
>JANRLZ010000262.1:0-5088 GCA_033762055.1 Saprospiraceae bacterium | reverse complement strand
TTTCATCCAGATAAAATGCGCCGGGCCGATTGCTGCTCAGATAGCCGTTTTGCCCGTCGGGCTTAAGGAAAAAATAAAGGTCATTGAAACTGGTATTTAACCCGGGGCCGGCGTTTTGCGGGGTAGAAAAAGCGCCGTCTGCATTTTTTTCGACAGAAAAAATATCATAGCCTCCCAAGCCGGGCCAGCCTTCCGAACTGAAATACAAGGTTTGTTCGGGTGCAAAAAAGAAGGGGGTACCGTCGTTTTCGGGCGTATTGAGCGCGCTTGCATTTTGCGGCGTTTCAAACTGTGGCAGGTAAGCGATTTTTTTACCCGGCAAGGGTAAGTTACAGGGGCAGAAAAAATTGGTATCAAGCGGAACGCTCCACAAATCGAGTTTGCCCTTGCCGCCCGGGCGGTCGCTGGCAAACCACAACACCGGCCCTTCTACCGATGCATCATAACCGATATTGGGCTGCGTAGTGGTATATCCCGGTATATTGATCGGTTCGGGTAGCCGGGTTGCCGGCAACCAGCGATTGCGACGATCTATGACCGTCATCCAAAGTTCGCAGCGTTTATCATAGGCATTCAGGTCTTTACAAACGGTAAAAAACACATAGTGCCCGTCGGGCGAAAAAGCCGTATGCGCGATGTGAGCGGTATCGGCAGCAGGAAACCCGCGCCCTGGTTCGCGACCGCGTCCACCTTTGGATGCGATCATTACCTTGTTGAGTTTGGTTTTTTCTTTTCCCCGGTCGCTTTTTTTGTCGAAACGATTGGAGGTATAAAATAGCGTATCGCCTACAACGGAAGGGGCAAATTCATTCCATGGGCTGTTAATTTCCTTACCCAAATGCTTGATTTCTACTGATTTTGGCGCTGCAGCCAGAGCCTTTGCGGTTTGGCAGGCTTCAATTTCGGTTTGCGCTTTTTCAAAAAAATCGGGTGAAACCCTGCCAGGTCTTTCGGTCAGGAATTTTTCAAAGTACAGGATGGCGGCATCATAATCGCCCTGGTTCTTTTTCACCTCCGCCATGCGGTAGTCCACCAGCGGATGTTTTATCTTGTGTTTGGGAGAGGCTGCAATTCGGGTGTATGAGCGCTCGGCTTCGCGAAAAGACTGGTACATCCGCGCGCTTTCGCCGTATTTCCACCAAAGTGAAAAATCGCCGTCGCGGCGTTTGAGTACATCGCTGTAAAGCTGGAGGGCAGCGCCGTAGTTTTTATTCCGAAATGCTTCATCACCCGCCCGCTCGTAGGAACGAAGCGTTTGGGCAAAAGAAAGTGGAGCGTAAACGAAAAGTGTTGCTAAGATTAAAAGGACTTGTTTCATAGTAGTTCATTTTTTGTCAACCGGAGTGGGGGCGTTGGACTGAAAAATCCTGTAACGCAGCGATTGATTTTTTTGGTTTGTCCAAAATGCGCATAAAACATTTGGAATGAAACGTTTTTGCATATTGATGTTTTGATATTCAGCGGATTAGATGCGAAAAGTCGTAGGTTGTCTTTTTTAAAAAACAGGACAACATTTAACAGTTTTTGTAACCGGTACCGGAACTACTCTCCATATTACAGCAATTTCTATGCCGCCCCGGCCATCGGTGGCTTCATCGAAACGGGAAATGTTCCAGTCGTAACTGAGGCCAAGTGTCCAGTTATTGCGTTCAAACTGCAGGGCCGGAATCAATGCATCGCCCCATCTGGCAGCAAAAGTCAGTTGAGCCGCACTGTGATTGGCCAGACCGGTTGTCAATATTTGGCGCATTCCGGCGCCGATAACAATTTCTTTCGCGCTTTTTGCCGTTTGTACCAACATAAATCCGATCAAATCTGCCTGCTCCCGCAGCTCATACGCGCCCTGCGCAAACAGGGCGGTGCGCAAGGGTGTTTTTGCCCGATCAGCCCCCCCCAAACTTACTACCGGACGATTGAGATGAAAAGCGCCCAGACCGGCAGTCAGGCGATGACGGGTTTCGTTATCCTGATAGTGCCAGACGAGGCCGGCAGACAAAGAAGCGGAGAGACCGGAAGATGCGCCAAATGGTTCGCGGGAAGGCGCTAACGGATCGAAGCCGTCGTTGGTCCACTGGTTTTTAAACCTTAAATTTCCAATATCGGCCTTTCGTTGAAGCCCCGAAAAACCGAATCCCAATGAAAGCATGGAGGTTTTGCTCAAAGCATGCGCGGCAGCTACCGAAATGCCGCCCTGCGACCAGGCGAGTTGCGCGTCGCCCGCTTCGTCGTTTTGCAGCAAAAGCCCGGCAGAAAACAGGCTTTTCCCGCGTTGCAATGCCTTCCAGTCGGCTGCCGCAGCATAAGTTCGATAGCCTACTGGCACACTGCGCCATTGGGAGCGATAAAGCCCGGAAACGCGCCATTCTCCGTCAAAAACACCTGTGGCGCCTGGATTTAGGTGCAAGGGGTTGAGATAAAACTGGGAGTTATGCAAATCCTGCGCATGCACCGGCAAGGCGCAAAGGAGCAGCCCGAGAAGGGGGAGCAGAAGGGGGGAGCGCATGGATGATCGGTTTGGTCGGATGTGCGAAGGTAACAATAGAAGCATTCACGAAGATAGTACATTTGCCCCATGAAATTTGAGGTTTGTGCCGTCAATCTTGCGTCGGCGCTCGCTGCACAACGTGCGGGCGCACACCGGATCGAATTATGTACTTCACTCGATTCGGGTGGATTAACGCCCTCTGTCGGCTTATTGCGGGCTGTTTTGAATGCGCTTGATCTTCCGGTTCATGTCTTGATCCGGGTACGGGAGGGCGATTTTATTTATACTGAAGCGGAAAAAAACATCCTGCTCGAAGACATCCGGTTTTGTCGCACTGAAGGCGCGGCCGGCGTGGTGGTGGGCGCTTTGACTGCAGATCACCGACTTGATCTCGATTTTCTGGGCCACTGCCGGGACGCAGCCGGCGATTTAGCGTTGACTTGTCACCGTGCATTTGATTTTACCCGTTCTCCCGAGGCATCGCTGGAAGCTTTGATCGGGCTGGGTTTCGACCGGGTACTTAGCTCCGGGCAGGCGGCAACAGCATTTGAAGGACGGTTTTTATTACAAAAATTAGTCGCACAAGCGGCGGGGCGCATAGCGGTGATGCCGGGCGGCGGAATAACGGCGCAAAACATTCGGACTATTTTGGAGTTTACCGGTGCGCAGGACGCCCACTTTACCGGAAAAAAGAAAGTGGCGTCGTCGGGAGGAGGTACCTTACCCGGACTCGAACTTTGGCACTGGGAAAGCGACGAAGCGGAAATCAGGGCGATATGCGCCAATGCTTTGTCCGCTTGAGTAAAACGGTTGACAAAATTGCCCGAAATTAAGTACTCCGGGTATCAACATACATGGATTCACTTACACAAATTGTACTTGGCGCCGCTTGCGGCGAGGTGGTGGCCGGCAAAAAAATCGGAAACCGCGCTATGCTTTGGGGAGCAGTGGGAGGAACCATCCCCGATCTCGACGTCTTCGCCGGTTTGTTTACCGATGAGATCACCAGCACCTCGTTTCACCGGGGATTTATGCACTCCTTTTTATTTGCTGCCCTTGCGCCCTGGATACTGGCCCGTCTGACCCAATGGTTTTATGGCGCGAATGTGTACAAACGACGAGGATACAAAGCTGCCGCTATGAGCATCTGGCTCGTTTTTTATCTTGGCGCAGCGGCAGGAATCAACTTTATTCCCGTGCTGCTTGGCGAAGGACTCAGCTGGTATGCGCTGGTCCCGACCCTTGCTCTGGGCATCTGGTTTGCCTGGAAACTATGGCACGACTACTGGCAACGCGATTTGAAACTCGTGGAAGCGCCCTATCTGACCTGGGTTTCCCTTTTCTTCTGGAGCATTTTTACGCACCCGATTCTGGATTGCTTTACCAGTTGGGGCACACAAGTATTACAACCGTTTGATGATTTGCGGGTACAATGGTGTACCGTTTCAGTGGTGGATCCGATCGCGACGCTGCCTTTTTTACTCCTGTTGTTTGTTGCTTCGCGCATTCCGAAATCGCATCCGCAGCGGGCCTGGTGGAATTGGGCGGGCATGATCTGGTTTTGTGGTTATCTGCTGGGCTACACACTTTGGCACAAGGCAGTGGTAAACCAGACCTTTGAAAAAAGTCTGCGGGAAAACCAGATTTCCTACCAGCGTTATTACACCAATCCAACTATTTTCAACAATATTGTCTGGAGCGGGGTGGCTGAAGGTGATACCGCCTATTATTTTGGGTTATACGGGTTTAATGATTGTGGTCGGTCATTTAGCCCCATTTCTGTCATTCCCAAAAACCATGAACTGCTCGACGTAGTACCCCCTGATTCGCGGGCCGGTTATTTCCTGCGCTGGTTTACCAATGGTTATTATAATGTGCTTCCCTACCGGGGAGATACGCTGCAAGTCAATGACCTGCGTTTCGGGTTGCTGGGCGATTCGTTGAGCGGGCGCAACTATGTTTTTCCATTTTTAGTGTTTAAAAATGAAAAAGGAGCGTGGGATGTTTTACAAAATAACCGTAGCAAGGAAAACATGGAAATGAGCAAAGCCTCTTTCGGGGGATTGTGGGACCGGGTGCGTAACGGGAGATGTTATTGAGGAGGTTTATGCGGGTTGACGAGGGTTATCGAGTTTATGGGTGGATGATAACAATTTGACAATCAATTATATCAACCTGATAAACCTTCATCAACCATTATCAACTGACTTTAACTGACTTATGAAACAACGGAGTATTACCGCCTTCTTTTTCACTGTCGCCATGTTGGGAGGCATTTACGGCGGGGTTTACACTTTTTTTGGGCTGTTCGCCATAGTAGCGGGGGGATGTGCCTGGGAATTAGGGGCGCTTACATTTAAATCGGAGCCCCGCTTTGCAGTGCTTCGGCAGATAGTCGCCACAACGTTGGTGCTGGTTGTTTACCTCGCTTTTGCCGGTGATATCCTGCACTTGTTCCGTTTGCCGCTAGAAGGTTTATTTACCCTTGCTTGTTTGTTGTTTGCCGGTTTGTCAACTTTTGAACTGTTTTTGGCCGGCCGGCAGCCTTTTTCCAATATCGGCATACCTATCCTGGGAATATTTTACCTCGCCTTGCCACTGGT
>JANRLZ010000261.1:0-3312 GCA_033762055.1 Saprospiraceae bacterium | reverse complement strand
TATTTATCAGATCGTCATTCTGGTGGACAACCAGGTGTTTGTTCGCCAACTTTCGGTGCTACGTTGAGGGCAGATTTTAAGAAGTTGTTTGAGTCAGGATGCGGGATGAACAAATTTTTATTCATTCTGCATCCTGATTTAAACACCAACCTGCCTGGAAAAATGTCAACACCATGCAAACCTGCAGGCAGGGAGCTGCATAAGGGAAAAGCATTTCTACCTTTGCAACGGAAAAAAAATAAAGGATGTCCCGTCGTTTTTACCTAACATGTATCTGGGTCTGGATGACTGCCCTGCTCGCTTCCGGCGTGGGGGTAAGTATTCAGCAGGTGTATTGTTACTGCGTAGGAAAAACCACGGTTTCCCTGTTTGTTGCGGATGATGCCTGTCGCGCAGAGCCCTCCCTCCCGAATTGTTGCAAGCAGGAGCAAGTGCCGCCCAAAGCGGCTTGTTGTGAGAAGAAAAATGCCGGCAACCATGAGGGTTGCACCAAAAAGACCACGAAGGTTTTTCAGTTAAAAACCGCTTTCGAAGTCGGGCATTTTTCCCTGAAAAAACTGGATGCGCCCAAAGTCTGGAAATACATTCCGGCTTTTCCTTCCCCTGTTTTACCATCCCGTTCCATTTTTGCTGCCGCGGATGGCCGCTTTGAACGCCCTCCGCCCTATGCTCCCGGCGGGCGTATGTTGTGCGTCCGATACGGTATTTTCCGTTGTTAGTGGTTGCCGTGTCTTGTTTGCGGTATGCATCCGGTCGGATGCATACATGATCTCTTGCGAATTTTCAACCACACATTTCAACAATGAAAAATTTGATCGCCCTGATGGGGTTTATAACCGGGTTTGCGTCGCTTGCAGCGCAAACACCCGCTCCGGCGTCGTTTGTTACCGGGATTGTTACCAATGAAAAAGAAGAAATTCTCATCGGCGCTTCGGTCTTTTGGAAGGATACCAAAGCGGGCGGCGTGACCGATTCGGAAGGCCGTTTCAGCATCCCCGCACGCCCGACGGAGGCGACCCTCGTCGTCAATTACGTGGGATATACTTCTGCAGAAGTACAGGTTTTGCCTGGAGAGGACAAAATATGGGTGGAGGTCAACGGCATTGCCCAATTAGAAGAGGTAACCGTGAAAGCCCGCGGTTTCGATACCCATATTTCGACCCTGGGGATCCACAACGTGGAAAGAATTACCAGCAATGAGCTGCGAAAGGCGCCCTGTTGCAATCTGTCGGAAAGTTTTCAGACCAACGGCGCCATTGATGTCAGTTATCCGAATGCGCTGACAGGGGTAAAAGAAATTCAATTACTTGGTTTAAGGGGTATCTATAGCCAGTTTTTGGTGGAAAATCGCCCTAATATGACGGGAATTGCCACTCCCTTCGCTTTTGAATACTATCCGGGTACCTGGCTGACTGGCGTAGATCTGGCAAAAGGCGCCAGTTCGGTGAAGAATGGAAACTCCGGTATGACCGGACAAGTGAATGTGGAATTGGCCAAACCCGATCAGGACAAGCCGGTGTTTTTTAACTTTTTCAGCAGCACCGAAGGGCGCGGCGAAGTCAATCTTCATTTGAATAAAAAAGGAGAAACACAACACAACGGCTTGCTATTGCACGGCTCTTTTGTGGAAAATCGTTGGGACATGAACAACGACCTTTTTAAGGATTCGCCCGATCGCAGGCAACTCAATGCCCTTTATCGCTGGAAGTACGACGGTCCGGCGGGTTGCGCCCAGTTTAATGTGCACGCGCTGACCGATCGGCGGCAAAGCGGGCAAATGGCGGATATTCCGGGATATTCCGGTCCTCGTTTTTTGATTGACCAGCAAAATGAACGCATCGAGGCCTGGGGCAAATACGGGAAGGAACAACTGGCCGGTCGGCGGTTCCTCGAACTCGGCAATATTCTGGGAGGTACCTGGCACCGCAATGTTTCCCAGTTTGGCCCCAATTCCTATGTGGCCGAACAAAAATCGTTGTACTGGCAAACCTTGTTCCAGAGCATTATCCGCAATTCCAACCACAAAATTTTGCTGGCGCCTTCGGTTCAATACGATGACATCCGGGAAAGCGTGAACGAAGGACGCCTCGACCGGCGAGAATTTATACCCGGCATGATGGCGGAATACACCTTCAGTCAGCCCAGGGCCGGAATGGATATACCGGGACTGGTAGTAGTGGCGGGTGGACGACTCGACTGGAACAGTCGGTTTGGCTGGCAGGCTACCCCTCGTTTGAGTGCAAAGTACAATTTTACTGAAAAAAGTATCCTGCGTATTTCTGCCGGTAAAGGGTACCGGTCGCCCAATGTCATCGCGGAAAACATCAGCCTGCTGGCAAGCAACCGCGCTTTCCAGCTCTCGCAGCCGCCTTTGGGCAATCAGGATAACCGCTTGCTGGGGCCGGAAATCGCCTGGAATTACGGCGTGAATTACACACAAAATTTTAAAATCGCACAACGAGACGCAAGTATCAGTGTGGATTTGTATCGCACCGATTTTGTCCGCCAGGTTTTGGTGGATGTAGAACAGCCCCCCGTGATCACGTCTGCCGATACCACCCAGGCGGTGTTTTTTTACCACGCTCCCGGCAAATCTTTCAGCAACAGTTTGTTGATGAATTTCCAGTACAATCTTTTCTCGGGTTTCGATATCAAACTGGCGTTCAAATGGAACGACGTGCGCGCCACTTTCGCCGACGGACAGCTGAAAACGATTCCGCTCGTGGCACAACAGCGCGGACTGGTTTCGATAGACTACGTTACTCCGCAAAAAAAATGGGCGTTTAACACCTATGTACAAATCGTGGGGCCGCAGCGTTTGCCTGACAACTCCTTTCTCCCGCACGAACTGACCCACGATTTCCCGCCCACGACGCCCACATTTGCCTTATGGAATGCACAGGTTACGCGGAAATTCGGCAAAAAATTCGAACTCTACGCCGGTTGTGAAAACATAACCGGTTATCAGCAACATCATGTCATCATCGCAGCAGACAACCCGGCCTCCCCGTTTTTCAACGGCTCGCAGGTGTGGGCGCCCATGATGCGTCAGGTGGGGTATCTTGGCATTCGCTGGTCGCCCAATGGCCTGGATTGAGACATTCACCCGTTATTTTTTAACCTGCCCAAGCGGCATTTCACACATTTTCAACATGAAACAGTTCTTTGTTTTCAGCATATTCATTTTAGCACAGATTTCTTTCTCCTCCACTGCCGCAGCGCAAACTGCCGATGCTGCCATGACGGCCAAATTCAAGGTATATGGCAATTGCGGCATGTGCGAAAAACGTATTGAAAAAGCAGCCGCGATAG
>JANRLZ010000260.1:0-5797 GCA_033762055.1 Saprospiraceae bacterium | reverse complement strand
AGACAGACTGCGCAAAATAACCCCAATTGCTATCGCTCAACTGGCCATTAAGAACAACTATCACGGAGTCCTTATTTTCTTTTCCGATTTGTCAAAGAACTTCAATGAGGTTTTTACCTGAAAAATGTGTACCCTTTCTAAATAAAAAAGGGGGATTTCTTAAAAAGCTTCTCCGGTAAAAATGTAAAAACTAACGCCTTCCTGCGTAAATCCGGCATCTACCCGGATAAATATGTCCTTTTGAGGGAATATCAGGTAACGCAATCCTGCCCCCCCGGTTAGGCGCAAGTTTTTTGCCTGCAAAGCGCTCAAGGTGGGGGCGACCACCCCCGTGGCGACAAATGCCGCCGCGCCGATTCGACGGCTAAAAGGCAGGGGCAGGAAACGGTACTCGGCTTGTGCGGCGTAGTAATGTCGATCGCGATAGCGACCAGTGTAGTAGCCCCGCATCAACATTTCGTTGCCCATGAGGCTAAGCATGTTGAAGGGAGCATTGCCCCTGACCATGCTGCCGCTGAGCTGACAGGCAAACACCCCGCTTTTCCCGACCGATTGATAGCGGCGAACCTCTGCGAAATACTGGTCGAAGGCATATTGGCTGCCCAGGCGGCGACTATAATGCAGCCACGACAATTCTGCGAACCAGCCATCGCGGGTATTGAGCATATTGGGCCGTGAATCGTACACCAGATCGGGGCCAAAAGCCAGATTGCCTGATCCGTCGGCTCCTTCCGGGAGCGGGCGGGATGGGGTTTCGCCGCCAAAATCCACGCGGTACAACTGTTGGAAATCGGCTTGTAAACCGGCAAAAAGATTGCCATTGATTTGTCGCAACACCCGCTGCCGCACCAGGTTATAATTTCCGTTCACCACCACCGGATCGTTTTCCGGCGACGAAGGCCCCAGTCCGAAATACAAGAGAGGGAAACGCTGAAACCGGGCTTTGCCCAAAAATAACCAGCGATCGCGATGGGTATAAACGGCATTGTCGAGCCACAAGCCGTATTGATTGCGGAGCGTGCCGAAGCCAAATGCGGTCATTTCACTCAGGCGATTGCCTTTGTAGTCGTTTCTGGCGTGAAACAACAGCGAAGCCGCCAGGCCGATTTCCAGGCTGGTTTCCGGCGCATAACCAAAGGTGGGATAAACGATAAACCGCGGACGTTCGGGCGGGCGGTCTTCCTGCGTCAGGCGGTTCAGAATCCGTAAAAACCAGGATGAAGAATCCGACTGCGCCGGCAACAATGCAGCGAAACTGAGTAAAAAGACAAAAATGAAGTAGTAGCGCATGGGTGGTTATTTCTGCAGGCAAGATAGGGTTCTTCACAGGGAGTATATCAAATGTAAAAATAGCGGTGAGCATTACTGCATATTTGCGCTAACATCTCCGACGTAAACAAGATCCGGGCGGAGTTTGGATCAAACATGGAAAGGCGCAAATTCATCAAAAAAACACTTCAGGGGGCCACCCTGCTCGTCGCAGCACCGGGCCTGCTTGGTAACTGTAAAAAAGAAAAATCCGGATTCGGCAAATCGGTCATCGTTGTCGGTGCGGGGATTTCGGGACTGGCTGCCGCCAAAAAACTGCAAGACAAATCTTTTTCGGTAACGGTGCTGGAAGCGCAGGACCGGGTGGGCGGGCGCTTGCGAAGCAACCGCGAGGCCGGCATCGCTTTCGATGAGGGCGCCAGCTGGATTCATGGCATTAATGGCAACCCGATTACCCAACTGGCACAACAGGCCGGTATGACGACATTTCATACCAACGACGATGATATTCTGTCGTACGACCTCGGTGGCGCGCTTCGCAGCGACCCGGTTTATCAGGATGCCGAAGACGCATTTTACAACCTGCTGGAAACACTGATGAACAACGGCAGCCCGACGCAAAGTTTTGAAACTGTGTTCAATGCCCACTACCCCCAGTATGCCGCCGACCGGCTTTGGAAATTCTTTTTGTCGAGCTACCTCACCTTCGATCTGGGCGACCTGGATCAACTGTCGTCGCTGCTCTACGACGCAGGCGAGGAATTTGGCGGCGTGGAAAAAATTGCCGTAAACGGCTACGACACAATTGCCCGTCATTTGGCCGCCGGCCTGACGGTGCAACTCAACCAGCGGGTCGAGCGGGTGGATTATTCTGGCGAAAAACTGAAGGTGACCCACAATGGCGCCGTCAGCGAAGCCGATTATGTGCTGGTAACCGTTCCTTTGGGCGTGTTGAAAAACAACCGGATTGAGTTTGTTCCCGCCCTGCCGGCGGACAAACAAACCGCCATCCAGAAAATGGGCATGAACTGCGTCAACAAGTTCCTTTTGATCTGGGACACCGCCTTCTGGGACGATGTACAGTATATTTCCTACACGCCCGATACGCCCGATAAATTCAATTATTTTCTCAATGTCGGCAAGTACCATCCCGGCGTTCATGCCCTGATGACTTTCGCCTACGCCGACTACGGCCGGCAAACCGAAACCATGAGCGATGCCGAGGTGACGGACGCCATCATGGCGCATTTGAAGGATATTTACGGCGATTCAATCCCGGCTCCAGTTCGGCTGTTGCGCACCCGCTGGAGTACGAATGAAAATGCCTTTGGCGCTTATTCATTTCCGGCAGTCGGCACCGAACTGCGGCACTACGACGACCTTGCACAGTCGGTCGCCGATCGCCTCTTTTTTGCGGGCGAGCACACCGAGGCCGACTATTTCTCCACCGTTCACGGCGCCTACCTGAGCGGCCTCCGGGAGGCGGAGAAGTTGATTGATTTGCAGTGAGGGGGGCGTTACGATACCCTTTTTACAAACCCGTTACATGTTTTTACCTTGAAACGTACCGCGCAACCGGCGGCAGGCATGACCTTTCGGCATGAAAATCAGGTATCTTATGTTGTTTGCACTTTCTTTATTTCTGTTTGCCTGGACGGCGAGCTGCGAAGCGCCGTCTTCCGCCCCTGCTCAACCGGCGGCCACCGGCGACCCGTTCAGCGATTATGTCGTCAAGTTGTTTGAAGACAGCAAAGGCCGCTTGTGGATGGGAACCATCAACGACGGCGTGGCATGCTACGACGGACAAACCCTGCGCTGGTATTCCGTCAACGACGGCCTGCCCGGCACAACGGTAGCGGCCATCGCAGAAGACCGTGATGGAAATATGTGGCTGGGCACACATTCCGGACTTGTTCGCTACAACGGGGTGGTTTTTACCTTGTTTACCCCCAAAGACGGTCTCACGAACGAGCGCATCTCTCAACTGCTCGTGGATCGAAACGGCCAGTTATGGGTGGGCACCTGGGGCGGGGTTTATCGCTACAACGGGGTCGGATTTACGCCTTTCAACGTGCCAAAACCCGAAGTCGAATTGTCTCCCTACTCCTCTATGAGGGACTGGGTAACCGAACTGATGGAAGACCGGCAGGGCAATATCTGGATTGGAAGAGATGGCTATGGCGCCTGCCGGTACGACGGTCAGGTATTTGCACATTTTACCCGAAAAGAAGGGCTGTCTTCCAACAATGTACAGACCATTTGCGAAGACCGGCAGGGGCATATCTGGTTTGGCTCGCGGGTCGCGGAAAACGATCATTCCGACCCCGAAAAAAGAAAAGGCCGGGGCGGCCCAAGTCGCTACGACGGCCATGCCGTGATCCGTTTTCCCGACATACCCGGCCTTGATTCCTGTGAAACCTATGCCCTGCACTGCGACCGGGCGGGCAATGTCTGGATCGGCGCCAATCACTGGGGGGTGTATCGCTACGACGGCGCACAATTCAAATTGTTCCATCAAACAACTCGAACCGATCTGATCGGAAAATTCGGGATCCAAAGTATCCTCGAAGACCAGAAAGAACAGATATGGCTGGGCTTGTCGGGCGGTTTGTTCCGTATAGAGGATGATGCGCTGCTCCACATGGTTCACAACGGCGAGCGGCTCATGGAAGACAAGGGAAAGTGAATGGCGATGATGCGGTTTATCAGGATGGCGCAAACGCATTTCTGCTACTTCTCGTCGGGAAACACCGCCTTCAAATCTTCCAAAACCGTTGATGGGTGCGCATCAATCACCTTTGCCGCAGGTGAAAACGTGCGGTGAAATAAGGCTCGGCTCTCTGCATCCACCCCGCCGCCGATGATGACGGCTTGCGGCCTTTCTTCTTCGAATTTTTGCAACGCCTCCTCGCTGGTATGTGCACCAATGGGGTTGTAATTGTGTTTTTTGAGCATATCGGTGACCCGTGCCATCATGCCGGCGTGCTTGCCGATGACGAGCAATTTTTCTCCGTGTCCCATGAGTTGCTGGTTTTGAGCCTTGCAGCCGAACAAATGGAGGATGCCGACGGCAAAAGCGATGGTGGACAACAATGATTTTGGCATATTTTACTGTTCAACAAATGTTTTTAACTCCTGATTCATCCGCTCGAAACCTTGCGGGGCTAATTTCATCATGGGCAATTGCTGCATGAGGAGGGAAAGCAAACCCCGGTATTCTTCCCGATTGACGAGCAGGGTTTTGCCGTTGCCGAGGGCTTTCATTTCAAAAAAATGCTCGCCATCGAATATCCTTGGGATGCCCCCGGTGCGGGCAATCCATCCGAACACCGCCTGGTCTTGCCATTGTGATACCGCTGGCTTGAATTCATAGGGAGTCGCGCCCGCGATGGATAATTTCAGGTGCAATCGCCCGCCGGGAGCAACTTCGCCGCCGAGGTACGACAGTTGCGAATTCCAGCGGTGGTAATTTTTGAAATCAATGATCGTCGTCCAGACTTTTTCAAGCGGGGCTTCCAGTTCGATGTCGTGTCGAACTTCAAATTTTGTGCGGCTTAACAAAAGCGAAACGAGCAAAATAGCGATCAGAATCCACATAAAATTGATTTTACCAGGTTAAAAATTTTCATAAGGCAACAAATGCCCCATTTCTCCCCGACCATAACGGCGGCGGATTTCAGCCAACTGCTCCGGCGTGGTCGCCACAAATGGACCGCCATAGGTAATCGGTTCCCGCAAAAGCATCCCGGTACCGAACATCAATTCGCAGCCATTTTCGCCTGCTTCGATTTCCACCGAACCGCTGTTGGTGTCAAAATTGAGCAGGTTTTGAGCAGAAAATGTTGTGCCGCCTGATGCGCCCGAGCCGCTGAGTCCATAGACAAAAGCCATTTCCCCGGCAGGTAATAAGATGCTTTTACCGGCATTCAGGAACACATGCAGCAGTGTCACAGCGGTCAACAATTTGTATTCGGGTGTTTTGCCTTCGAAACTGCCATGGACGATGCGCACCCGATAATCGCCCGTTTCAACTTCCGGTACCTCATTGGCTGCAGCATGTATGGCTTTGGGTTCGGAAAGGCGATCCTTGTCGGCATGGTTGATCCAGATTTGGAAACCGTGCGCGGTGACGCCCGTTTCTTCGGGAAACTCATCGTGGTGAATGCCCCTGCCGGCCTGCGTGATGTGCAAACCGCCGGGTTCCATCCTGCTGTGGTCGCCGTTGCTGTCGCGGTTAATAAACCCCGTTTTGCTGTCGGGCAGCATGTAGGTCAGCACCGAAATACCGGCATGCGGATGCGGCCCAAACACGGGGCGATCCATCCTAAATTCCGTGAACACCAAAAACGGCTCAATCGGGTAATCCCTCGCCGTGATGTTGACGGCGTTCAGGCGGAAGAAAAAGTCCTCGCGAACGCGCTTGTCGACGACCATGGCTTGCAAGTCGCGATGGGTCGCGGCCACGACGCGGACGTCGACCCGGATGGCTTCGTTCGAACCCACCCGTGTGAACTCGCGGGTCTCGAGG
>JANRLZ010000259.1:0-24660 GCA_033762055.1 Saprospiraceae bacterium | reverse complement strand
GTCGCATCGTTGGCCGGCGCCCAGGCCGAGCCGTTCCATTTCAAAACCTGCCCGGTTTGTGCCCCGAGGTGGTCCAATGTTTGCGCCGTGGCCGACTCGGCACTGTACAGCGCAAAAGGCACGCTCATCAGTTGCATGGTGCCAAGGGGAGTGTAAATATTCGGCGCAGTTTCGATCGAAACCGTCATCGTACGCGGACCATTGCTCCAGTCAATCAGGTTGAAAAAACTGAACCCCGGTGTGCCCTGTCCGACCTGCAGGTTGACCAATCCGTAATCGTTGGTGGATTTGGTCTGGGTTTCGGAATACAGCAAACTGCCGATGCCGTCTTTGATTTCGAAAAGGAATTTAAACGAGGCATTGGTGGCCGGATCCCCGTCCGAACCGCGCACGATGGTCTGGTAGTTGATGCCTTGCGGCACATTCTGCGCTTGCAGTCCGCCTACGAACCACAACAGGCAGGCAATGAAGAGGGGGAGAATTTTTTTCATAGGGGAAAATAGTTGGAAATGAAAAATAGGGCACGCAGGTGGCGTACCTTTTGTTGACAGGAATTTAGAGAACATGTCTAGATTTTCCTGATTCAGCGAAAGCGTACAAATTTAGTTTTGGGCAAGGCGGCTTTTGCAGACGTAGCCGGAGGTTACGGCGAAAAAAGCCAACGCAGCCCAAAACTAAATTTGGCGCTTGCAGCGGATTGAGGGAATTCTAGACATGTTCTTAATCAAGAAGCGTGAAAAGGAGGTACTAACGCAACGCTTTTACAAACGGCGCCCGGAAAAGCAGTTTGCCGTCGGCAGCGGTGGCCGTCAGCCAATATGTCCCGGCGGGCAACACCCGACAATCCACCGAGCGGGGTACGGAGTCGTCGAGCCGACGCATCAGCAGGACAGGCTGACCGAGCTGGTTGAAAACCTGCAAATCGAATTGAATGCCCGATGGCGCGTTAAATTCAATTTGAAGGGATTCGGAAGTCGGATTGGGGAAAATTTTGAAGCCTGCTGCCCATGCAAGTTCGGGAACACCGATCGTGATATTGGATTCCGGCTGCTGAAAACCCTGGGTAAGCACCTGGGCGGGGCCTTCGAAAGTTTCGACAAATGCCTCGCCGAGGGTGTAGGAAAAAGTTTGGCCACCCAGCACGGCTTCACCGCCGCCGCCGGAAACGACCTCGCGGTACAGCCCCGGGTTTTGTCCGGATAGTGACTGGATCGGCATAAAGGCCCCAAGTAGAAACATGGAAAAGGGGAAAAGTTTTTTCATTTGAAGGCTGTTGAAATTTAAATTGCAGAAGAAAGGAGCGGGCAAATATAGTTTTTTGCCGTTTTCAACACAGGTTAATTTTTGTTTTTTCGCAAAGGCGAGTTTCAGGCAGCGTGTATTTTAATGCCGCTAAACCCATTCCCGCCGCGTTTGCCCCCTTTGACCCCATACAACATCCGAGCGCAACCAGGACCGGCAATTAAATCCTTGCCCGGCGTTCAAACGATCACAGGCCGGACAGGGCAAGCTCAGAATAAGTCGCAACGAACCTGTCCCATTTTCTCTCCAATTCGCTACTTTTGCGGCTTCAAATTCGGCATGCCGAGCCTTTCAACCCTCTATTTGTACAAAACGTGGAATACCGTCCGAGCGACATCGAACCGAAGTGGCGAAACTGGTGGAAAAAAAACAACACCTATCAAGTCGAAAATCACAGCGACAAGCCCAAGTATTACATCCTCGATATGTTTCCGTACCCCTCCGGGGCCGGTTTGCACGTCGGGCACCCGCTGGGCTATATCGCCTCCGACATCCTGGCACGCTACAAACGCCTGCGCGGATTTAATGTGCTGCACCCCATGGGCTTCGATTCTTTCGGACTGCCCGCCGAGCAATACGCCATCCAGACCGGCCAACACCCCGCCGTTACCACCGAGCAGAATATCGCCCGCTACCGCGAACAACTCGAAAATATCGGTTTTTCCTTCGACTGGAGCCGCGAAGTGCGCACCTCCGACCCGGGCTTTTATAAATGGACGCAGTGGATATTTATCCAGTTGTTCAATCATTACTACGACCTCGATGCCGATAAAGCGCTTTCTATCGAAAGCCTCGTCAAACGCTTGTCCGCCTCAGGCAATGCCGGACTGAACGCCGTTTGCGACGACGATACGCCGCCGCTCAGCGCCGACGAATGGAATACGATGAGCGAACCCGAACAAGCGCAATTCCTCCTGCACTACCGACTCACTTTCCCCGGCGAAGAATACGTGAACTGGTGCCCCGCGCTGGGCTCCGTTTTGTCGAACGACGAAGTAAAAGACGGCGTCAGCGAACGCGGCGGCCACCCCGTCGAACGCAAACTCATGAAACAATGGGTCATGCGTATCACGGCCTATGCCGATCGCCTGCTTGAGGGACTCAACACGGTTGACTGGCCGGAGTCCATCAAAGAACAACAGCGCAACTGGATCGGCAAATCGGTCGGCGCCTCCGTCCGCTTTGCCGTTGAAGGTATGCCGGAGCAGCATATCGAGGTGTTCACCACCCGCGTGGATACGATTTACGGCGTCACCTTCATGGTGCTGGCGCCCGAACTTGAACTGGTAAAAACCCTGACGACCGACGAGCAGCGCAACGCCGTGGAAGGCTACATCAAATGGGCCGCCTCACGCTCCGAAATCGAACGGATGGCCAGTACCAAAAAGGCCACCGGCGTCTTTACCGGCGCTTACGCCGTCAACCCCTTCAACAACGAACGCGTACCGATCTGGATCGCCGATTATGTGCTGGCCGGCTACGGCACCGGCGCGGTTATGGCCGTGCCTTCAGGCGACCAGCGCGACTGGACTTTTGCCCGCGAATTCCATCTGCCGGTGACGCCCATCCTCGATGCCCAGCAAGACCTCGACCAGGCCGCCGACCCGACCAAAGAAGGCCGTTACATCAACTCGGGCCTCATCAATGGCATGAACTATGCCGAAGCCGTGCCAACACTGATTCGCTGGCTGGAAGAAAAAGGATTGGGCGCCGGAAAAACGCAGTACAAACTGCGCAATGCCGTTTTCAGTCGCCAGCGGTACTGGGGCGAACCCGTGCCTGCTATCTGGGAAGACGGCATTCCGCGTATGATTGATACCGCTGAATTGCCCTTGCTGCTGCCGGCGGTAGATAAATATTTGCCCACTGAAAACGGCGAACCGCCGCTGGCCCGCGCCAAAGGCTGGAAATACGAATTGTCTACCATGCCCGGCTGGGCGGGTTCCTCCTGGTATTTTTACCGCTACATGGATCCGAACAATGAGCAGGAATTTTGTTCGAAAGAAGCCATTCAGTACTGGCAAAACGTGGATTTTTACATCGGCGGTTCTGAACACGCCGTCGGGCACCTGCTGTACAGCCGTTTCTGGAACCATTTTCTGTACGATCTCGGACTGGCGCCGCACCGCGAATTCGCACAAAAGTTGGTGAACCAGGGCATGATTCAGGGGCGTTCCAATTTTGTTTACCGGGCCAAAGAGCGCTTTTTTGAAGAATATTTGCTCATCAAGGTATTACAACCCTTCTTCAGCGCAGAAGGCCCGATGGCCATCGCCGAACCCAATTTTGAAGAAGAAATTCAATACGATTTCGCCTTTGAAACCAATAACCTGGCGATAGAGGTAACCTCGGTCAAACAGGAAGAAAAAATCCAGCGCATCCGCAATGCCGCCCGGGCCGACGGCAAACGCTTGCTGCTACTCTCCACGGAATTCCTGACGGAATTTATCAATCAACCCGAAATCGTGGCAGAAAAAGTACGCGCCGCCCTGACAAGCCGGGAAGAATTTATCGCTGAACCGGGTCGTTTGGACAATGTGCATCTTTTTGTGTCGCACAACCTGACGTACAAATACAGTCCGGACTCGCTGACCAAATTGCATGTAGATGTCAATCTGGTGGACGATGATGTGCTTGATCTGGAAAAAGCCCGCCAAACACCGCAGTTTGCCCAGGCTAATTTCAAACTCGATGCAGAGGGTAAATACACCTGTTCGTGGGAGGTGGAGAAAATGTCGAAATCGAAGTTCAACGTGGTGAACCCCGACATTATGGTGGCCGAACACGGGGCCGATTGTTTCCGGATGTTCGAGATGTTCCTCGGCCCCATTACCGATGCCAAACCCTGGAACACCAAGGGGATCACCGGGGTCAGCGGTTTTTTGCGCAAATTCTGGGGATTGTATTTCGACGGCGAACAATTCCACGTCGGCGATGAGGCGCCTGATCGGGAGGAATGGCGCATCCTGCACACCTGCATCAAAAAAGTGACCGACGATATCGAGCGGATGAGCATGAACACCTGCGTGAGCCATTTTATGATCGCCACCAATGATCTGCGCAAACTGAATTGTTCGAAACGCGCCATCCTCGAACCCCTGGCGGTCTTGATCGCGCCGTTCGGGCCGCATATTGCCGAGGAACTCTGGCATCGCCTCGGTCATTCGGGCAGCGTTTGCGACGCCGCCTGGCCGGTGCTGAACGAGGAATATTTAAAAATGGATACCAAGGAGTTCCCGATACAGATCAACGGCAAGCTTCGCGCCACCATCGAACTGCCTACCGATATTTCCGCTGCCGAGGCCGAGGCCGCCGCCCTGGCACTTGAACAAGTACAGCGCTGGCTCGAAGGCCTGGCGCCCAAAAAAGTAGTGTTTGTGCCGGGCAGGATGATCAATGTGGTGGTGTAGCGCGGTTAATTGCGTGATTATTGAGGCCCAAAACATCATAATTGCCTGCCGGCACATTGGTCCGGCAGGCAATCTTTTGAGATTAGGAACGATCAAAATAACTTCCGTTTCAGCCTACTCTTTCACAACTTTTATGCTCCATGCGTCCGATTCATTTTGAGCGCGCACGATGTAAAGACCGGCTGGAATTGATTGCAGGCTAATTTGCAACTGTTGCCCTCCTGTCGGCAGGATAAATTGCCGAAGCGGCCGGCCGGCTATATCCAGTATCCAAACCCGGGTTTCTTTTTCAACGGGCCGTTCAAACTCAAGCATACCGTCTTCCTTGACAGGATTGGGAAAGAACCTGATTCCTCCCAATGGAGGCAAGCCTTCCGAAGCATTGATGGCCGATTCATCCCTTGGTTCAATATCCGGACGTAAAGGCGCACCGGGCACACAACCATTAAATGCCTGCGCAACGAATGTCAGATTCAACGAGGCATCGGCCTTAAATCCCGGCTGCAACAAAACATATCCGTTTGTCGGGTCGGCATCCAGTTTTACGGTCGAACCTGCTGCAATTTCACAAACGCCGCTACTGGCAATCCAGGTCTGCGTTTCTGTGAGCGGCGTGGAAAACGTGCCGGTGATCGTTGCATAAGGTAAACAGCCACAACTGAATACCAGCGCATTGTTTTCGTCGTCCAATTGCTCAGGCAGGGAATAATAGGGAATGATGCCCCATGCATCATCACTGAATACCGATCCGGGGATACTGTTAACGGAGGCGCTGACCGGGTGTTTTCCCCACAATTGCGTAGCCGAAGCGGCATATATCCGGCCATCCAGGGCTTTTTCCAACTGGCTGTTTCCCAGCGTGATGTCCGAATTGACAACCGAAGCAGCCGGGTCTCCAAAAGTACACTGGTAAATGCCGCCGCTGCTGTTGTCTTCTTTTACGGCCGAAACCCAAACGCGGTTGTTGTCCACAAATTCGACCCCGCTGCTGTAATAGGCACCGGTCGTTGTGTTCGTGATCGGGCGAGAGCCATACGTGGTGAGATCGCCGAGTATATTCATGTTGTACCACCTCAGTTCATGCTCATAGTCGGTCCAGATCAAGCGGTCGGCCGAGGGTGAAATATCGGCGTCGGTGGGCTTTTCATCACCATTTAACTGGGTATTCGCCCAGGGCATGATCAGGCTGGTATTGATGTGAAACACATAAATACCCCGGCTAAGGATGACATACCAGAAACGCCGGTTGGAGGTGTCGGGCTTTCTTACTGCCATGGCCATGTAGGCATTGTCGCAACCTCCGATGACCAGGGTATAATAATTGTTTTGCACCGTCCAAACACCTGCATTCCTGCTCACCCGGGTGGCGCGGATCGTCCATTCATAACTGCCCGGACCAACAATCAGATCTACCGTTGCATACAGAATGATACGGGCTTCACAATCACCCGGATCGGGTATGATAGCAATGTCTTTGCCCATTACATGCCAGGAGGGTGCTAGCGTTCCGATTTGGGTTCCTGCAGCATCGTAAATAAACTCATCTACCACGGTGAACATCAGGTTTCCGGCGGCATCCCGGGTGGCATTCGATGTATGGTAGGGCGCCGGGTAGGCGCCGGGCATCGTCGAGACGCTCGCTCCTGCAGCGTCGAATTGCAACATCCGGGGCGCAATGAACCAATCGGCATTTTGGGCGAAAAGTGTACACATTTGGCTGTTTGGCAGCAGCAAAACAAGGCAAATGATTTTTACAAAACTTGGATTCATGATAGGGCGGATTTATTGTTTTACGGAAGGGGGCTGCTGCTGGCGGAGCGCGGCATTTTCAGCCTCCAGTTTGACCAGGCGTTTGTTGAGCTCAATTGTGTACAACATCAATTCCTCGATTTTTTCCATTTGTTTTGCCTGCATTTCCGCCAGATCAAGCCCGTTGTCAACAATCTCCTGTGCGGAAGGCACATTCGGTAAATGTTTATTGGCTTTAATGTACGTTTCCACTTCTTCCAGCGGCTTGAGGGCATAATCCGGTTCGAACACATAGTCGGCCCAGTTGGCAGTGCCATGCACCGCTACTTTTACTTTTTCCGTCAGAATCCCTTCCCGTACATACAAGCGATAGGCGCCGGGCACACTGGTAAGAGGATCGCCGATGATTACCTTGCCGTCGTTGCGAATAATCATACGTGTCCGGTCGAGGATATCTGCATCGCTCATGGTGGCGTCGCCGCCACCGGTGCTGGCCTTGGTGACAAACCGCAGATTCCCGCTCACCTCGGCATACATTACACCGCCGCCATTGTTGCTGCCGTCTCCACTGAACAGCCAGTTGCCTGCGGTTTTATGGCGCGTGGCATTAAAGCCGACATAGGAGGTACCCCAGTTGAGCGCCGAACTGTATGCACTGCCGGTTCCGAGTTTTGAAACGCCGTTTCCAATGGTTGTTCGGTAACCGGGCAAGGTAGCTGAACCGTCGGCATCAAGTCGTAAGCCGGTCCAGGAACCATGATGCGGGGCAATTACAAATCCGGCGGTATTGTTTTGGCTGTTGTTATCTGACCAAAAAATACCGGCGTCGTTGGCAAGTGAAGCATAGGAATATCCTCCCAACGCCAGTTTGGGCACAAAAAAGATCCGGCGATTTTCGGAGTCGGAAACATTCAAAACAACATTACTGGCGGCTGCCGAACTGTTTACATGCAATCGGTAGGCGGGCGATGTGGTGCCAATTCCGACATTGCCGCTGGCACAAATGCGCATTTTTTCAGAAATGGTACTTCCGTTGTAAATCCGGAACAACAGCCCCTTGGTAGCCGCATCGGTGCGTAAATCCAAAAACCCGTAGTTGGTATTGCTGTAAAAAAGGCGCATGTTGTTCGAGCCAAATCCTGCACCGAAGTAGAGGTTGCCGACGGTGGTGCCAGTGCTGGCATTTAACAGGATATTACCTCCGGCCACATGCAACTTCTGGGTAGGAGAAGCAGTACCGATTCCAACATTTTTAGCAGCATTTGCTGCATCGAGGTAGACAGAACTGGCTGTTGAGGTCCATTGCGCAAAAGTCGTCTGGGTTGAAATAAATAACATTGCCAGTTGGCAGATGAAATTAAAAATCAGTCGTTTCATTTTAAAAATTTTGAAAAAGGGAAGTGATTGGTTGAACCTGCCCGCTCAGCTCCTCGCATTGCCGGCGTAGTGCGTGAAAAACAATCAGGCAGGCTGTTTACAGAAATCAATCGGAGCAGGGGGAAAAACCTTACCCTGTTTTGAAATAATAATAAAAACTTACCTGCCTGGCTACTTGTATTGAACGGTCATACCCCATGCAGCGAAGCGATCGTAGTAGATTATCGGTTGGGCGGAAACGTCGGACAGGTAGCATAGGCCGTTTTTACCTGCCTGCATACAAAAAATGCCCGGGCCAAACAGCCCGGGCAAAGCCTGAAATGAAACGGATCGGAAATCGAAATCAAACAGTTGGCTGCACCGGCAACGCCTTTTTTCCCGACAACCCCGGCATCCATTTTTCCACCTCAAAAAAAGGCAGGAAAATAATGCCGCTCATCTGATGCCGGAAACTGATGCCCATCACAAAGTAGATCCCCCAGTGCATCATCCAGGCGCCTGCCGCCCACACTTTGCCTGCCCGTGCATGCAACAAAGCCAATGGCGCGCCCAACTCAATCAAAAAGGTGAGGATGCCCATTGCCGCAAACAACCAGGCATGTTCATACATCCAGGCAAACCAGGGCGAGGTCGCCGCGCCCAGCACTTCCTTGCGCAACGCATCAACGGCTACCTGCCGGCGCATCGCATCGCCCATCGCCCAGTCCCACGAAAGCGGACTATATACTTTCGCCAGTCCGGAGAGGAAATAGGTCAGCAGGGTGGCCATACCAATCAGGCGGATGGGCCAACCATAACGCCAATGAGTTTCGGTTGCTCTTCGATGATCAAAAGACCAGGTATCGGCAGCGCGCGAAAAACCGAGTACCAGCACATGGAGCGTCAACGCAATGGTATCGTGATAAATCATAGACCACGAATACCGGTAACTCAGCAGAGCCAGCAAAAACAGGGCAAATAAAGGGCCGGTGTAGCGGTATTTCCAGCCCGCGATAAAGGCAATATTGAGCGCCAGGGTGGCCCAGAGTATCGAGTCAAAAATGGCGGGCGCAACCGGACCCGACAAAAAATGCGCCAGCCCGACCGGTTGAAACAATGCAGCCTCGGAGCGGGCTACATTACAAAACATATCCACTCTGAACGACAGGTACCACAGTGTAAACAGTCCCGTGAAAATACGCAACAGGGCCAGGCGTTGCGCCGGAACCGACGCAAAGAAAAAACGATCCAGTTTGTCAATCATCGTATTCATGGGCGTTGGATGTTTTGCTGTGCGATGATTTTTTCGCGGAGCGGCTGTTTACCTTCCGGTGCAACGTAATTATCGAGATGATAATACCCTTTGACCAACTCCAGTGCAACCAGATGGCAATAAGGTGCTGATTTTCGGGAAGCGATACAAGCGGCTACTTTTTCAAGCAGAACACCTCCCTGGTCGTTTTTGGCCTGCCGGTTGATCTGTCGCCGCACCTGATTAAACCCGCCCGAACCAATGAGATGATATGGAATGGGATAGCGCCGACGCAGCGAATCATATCCGACGATGTAATGCAGGCTGTACACGGTGTCGCGCTCCTGCGAAAACATGGGATAATACGACAACGGGAAATCATCGGTGGGCTGTTCCGCCCGGTTTTGAGCGACCGGCCAGGCCAACGCGAGCAACAGAGCCAGGCTTGCGATTGCAACCGGCCATTTTTCAGTACCGGAGAAAGTAATTGGTTGTTTCATACAGTAAAAGTCAGAACCGCAGTTCGTAGTTAAGCGAAAGTCCGTGCGAATGATCAGGCTTGTCGAGCCGTTGCTGGAATTGATACCCCAGTGTAAAACGGTTTATCTTGTCATAGGTAAATGTCAGGTTCAGGTTGGCACGCCAGCGATCGAATTCAAAAATGCCATCGTCCCAGGCGCCGTTGAGGGCATTGCTGAGGGTGAGCGCATGGTTCTTTTTAAAGTTCCAGATAACATCCGCGCGCGGCACCAGGGCTGCGTTCCATTCGATTTCGCCATCGTCCGGGTTACTTTGGTATTGAAACAAGGTGCGTGCCGCCAGATCCAACTTGCGTTTTCCTTTAAAGTGACGCAAAGGGCGGTAGTCGGCCTCCACGCGGAAGTTGTTCCTGAATTCTTCTCCATTGTAAAACAAGCCGTAACCGGTGTTGGCGCGCAACCACTTGAAAAACTGGTGATTGAATTGCAGGGCGCTGGTACTGCGCCATTCAAATTTGATGCGCCGCGGCGTGTCGGAAAGTTCATCTTCTTCGTCCGGTTGACCGTTGCCGGCGCCGGGCGGAAGATCGTCTTCATCGTCGTCGTCGAGTTCATCGTCGTCGCGATAACGGTCGGGTACCGGCCAGAACCCTTCCTCGTTGAAGAAGTCGCCAAACTTGTTGTTGTATTTTTTAATAACGGGATTTACCTGCAACTGCTGGCGCAAATCCAGGGTGGATTTTTTGCTCAGTTTGAAGGTTTTTCGTAACCCTACATTCAGGTTGTAGCCCCAATCCTGTGCCGCAGCAGGCACGCCAATGGTCAACAGCAGAAATAGTGCAAAATATCTCATTGAAAAGTTGTTTCAATGATACATCGCACGCACCGCCGAATGTTACCATCCACCGCTCTCCGGTTTTTGTGATTTGCAAAAATCAACCGGAAGCGGCGCCAGATGTATATCACCGCAAAAGAATCACGCTGCCAAACTGTGTGTACACGCGATCGAGCGTAATTCTCAAAACAAAATAATATACGCCGGGTGGCAGGTCCGCTCCGCCCGGACCGGTCCCCCCCCAATCGTTGCTGTATGGCGAAGCGGTAAAGACCACATCGCCCCAGCGGTTATAGATGATGATTTCACTCTTCGCATAGTTGACCTGGCAATCTTCCACACTGACGACCCGAAAGACGAGCAGATCGTTCACCCCGTCGCCATTGGGCGTCAATCCGTTGGTGAATAAGTTGGAAGTATCACCGATGATGACGCAGGGGTCGTCGTTTCGGACATTCATGTACAAAACCAGCGCGGTATCGCAGGTTTCCGGACAATCTACATAACAAATTTCGTACACTACGGTGTCGGGGCCGCTTACATCGGGGTCGGGTTGGTAAGTCAGCAGACTCTGATCCACATCTGCCATGCCTTGTGCCGGCTGTTGTAAAATACGCACGGCAACCGGGGCATCATAGGCATCGTTGAGCAACAGCGGTGTTGAGCCGCTGCTACCCTGCATAATGGTAAAAATACCATCTGTGTTGGCCTCTGGATTTTCCCATACCTCGATTTGCACCTGCGCCGTATCATAGTTGGCGCAGCCCGGCGCAGAAAGCGTCCAGACAATCGTATAAATCCCCGGCGCCAAACCGCTCAGGTTCCATACCGTACCACCGGGCGGAGCCAGGGGTGCGCCCGGCGCCGACCATACCCCACTGGTACCAGACGGCAAATTGCCTGTTAGTGAAAAAACAGCGTCGGCACAGCCTTCATCTTCGTTCGCATTGACTACAGCGGGCGGTAAATTGTCGCCCGGGTCGTTTAATGTTGCGGAAATCCCCTGCACACATCCTGCATTATCGCGTACGAACACCTGATATACACCTGCTGCCAGTCCGCCAAACGTCGGGCTGCTTTGAAAAGCGCCATTGCCCAGACGGTATTGATAAGGCGGTGTCCCGCCCGTTGCCAACAGGCTAAGCGTGCCGTTGGTTTGTCCGCAATCCGGATTGGTTTGGGCGTTCACCGAAAGCGTGGGCGCATTATTGGCATTTAATGTCAAATTTGCACTGCCTGTACAGCCCGCATTGTCGCGTACCACCAGGGTATAGGCGCCGGCGGCAAGGTTGTTGAAACTTCCTGATGCCTGGAAAGGGCCATTATTCAAACTGTACTGATAGGGGGGCGCTCCGCCCTGCCCTGTCGCAGCAATGCTGCCATTGGCTTGCCCGCAGGCGGGGTTTACCGGAGTAACGTTGAGGGTCGGCGCATCGCTGGATGTCAGGGTAACATTCACCGCATCGGTACAACCGGCGCCGTCCTGCACGACCACGGTATAATTGCCGGCAGGCAAATTCTGGAACAGTCCGCCCGGTTGAAAAGGGCCGTTGTTCAAACTGTAAGACAAGGCAGGAACGCCCCCCGATGCCGAGGCAGTGATGCTGCCATTGGCTGCTCCACAGGACGGATCAGTCTGATCAGAGATTACGAGCGACAAATTTGAAACCTGAATCGGGACGGTTTGATTGAAATTGGTAAAACAATCGTCGTCGTCGTCATCGTTGTTGACAACCAGCAACAGGGTGGCCGAGGTGGAGGCCGTCGGGAAAAACTCAACCGTATGGCCGTCAGTGATTCCGGTCAGCACAAACTCCTGCGTCCCAATCCGGTAGGTTACATCAAACCCTTCGCCGTCGTCGTCGGGCAAACTAAACGTAATCACAACCGGCTCATTCGCGCAGACCGGCCCGGAAACACTGATGGCAGCGGCCAGCGGCGGGTCGCAGGGGTCTTGCGCGTGGAGGCTGAACCCGCCGGCAAGCAATAAAAAAAGGGTAAGCCGGATCAACTTCATGGCTGTGTTATCTTGATGGGTAGCGCGCCGATTTTTGCCTGCAAAATATTCCCCTCCGGAGAGGCGACTGCAATGAGGTAGTAGTCGCCTGCTACCAGATTGTCGGGCAATCTAAAAGATTCGGACAGCGTTGCTTTCATGGTTGCCGGGAAACCGCTATAGGATTTGGAAGAGAGTAGAACGTCGTCAAAATCCCAGACAGGATCTTTGGACAGCAGGATTCGTATATCAGTACGGGGGGTCGGTTCGTCAAAAATGTTTTGCAAGCCGATGCTCAGGGCGAGCTCGTCGCCGGATTGGAAGCGTTCGCCCGAAGTTTTCATGTCGGCTACCAGTACAAATACTTGTTTGCCGGCAGCATATTTATCCGGTTCGATGGCCGACAACGACTCGTCGTTGGCGTATTTGTCTTCTTTTTTCAAATATCCTTTATCAAAACGGCTCAAAGGCGCAGTGTTTTTCCCGTCGGAACTCATGACGGCGTAGTAATAGTCGCGGCCTTTTTCAGCGCTGTAATCACAAAACCAGGTACTCTTTTGCCAAACCCTGGTGAGTTCGACCATGGAAGCGCCGGCAGGAGAGACGGCACGAAAAACCCGGTACTCCCCGGCCTTTTCTGCGGGTTCCCAGCGAATCAGGACAAATTTGTCGTAAACACCGTCGCTGGCGTTTACATTTACCGAAGGGGACGGTTGTCCGGCGCCAAAAAGCGGCGAGGTTTGCTGCGCCATTGCCCCAAAAGGCATCGGCAACAAAAAGAAGAGAGCTATTTTCGAAAACATGGGTGGGTGAAAAGGAGGCACTTATAGTCGGCGCAAAGTGGTCATGAAAACGACTGGGTGATAACAATTTGACAATCAATTATATCAACCGGATAAACCTTCATAAACCATTATCAACTGACTATAGCAGCCTCATTGTTTAGGACAATATCGCAGCAATTATTTTTTGTTACCAGGGAAAAAATTTTTTGTAACATTTTCGAACCGTTGCGATATACCGGTGTCGCTTCCGGAAAACAAGCGTGGAACAAACAACGCGACATCCAGTTTATATTGCAATATGACGTTTTCGCCAACAGAGATCAGAAACGGCCTGATCGCCAACGACCCTGCCGTATTTCGATACCTGTACCGCAACTATGGCGGTATGATTACCGGCTATATCCTGAAAAACAAAGGTAGCCGAAACGATGCGCACGAAATGGTGCAAATCGTTTTGCTTGAACTATGGCAGGCCGTTCGCGAAAATCGCTACCGGGAAGAAGGCAAACTCGACCGATTCATCTATATGCTGACTTCAAATACCTGGCGCGACGAACTCCGCCGGAGAAAGGTGCGGCAAACAGAAACGCTGGAACCGGCCATACAGGATACACACGACGATGCCGATATGTCGGTAGCCGCCGCTCTCGTCAAAGACCGGCGTATCGAAGCCATCCATCATTGTCTGGAACAACTCGATTCCCCCTGCGACGACATCATCCGGCTCTATCACCTCCAGGAAGTATCGCTGCAAACCGTCGCCGAACAACTGAATTATGACTATAACAACCTCCGAAAACGCATTTTTGACTGCCGGAAAAAACTGAAAAAACTGGTAGACGATTTTTTACATAAACAACCTGAACCGGACTTCTGATCCATGGAAAATATCAACCAACCACTGCAGGAACAAATCCACGCGCTGGTAAACGGCGAACTGGATGAGGCAGCTGCCAACCAACTGCGTCATCAGGCAAAAACCGACACCGCTTTGGCCGAAGAGCTGGCTTTCAGCCAAAGCCTGGCGCTTGCGCTTAAACAACCGGAATTGAGAACGGCACATGCCGTATTAAAAAACGTGATGGCCGAAGAAGGATTCCCGCCGCCATCCACCGGAAAAACCTATGGCTGGAAAACCTGGCTCGGTATTGCTTCCCTTGCATTGTTGCTCGGAAGTGTCGCGTATTTCACCGTCCGGGAAACCGGTTTCCTGCTCAGTGAAACGCAGGAATTGTCGCGCAGCAGGCTCATGGCACTGGAAAATGTTCTTTTCTTTTCCAATGGAGGCCAAAATGAAGCCGCTCTGCGCGATGGTATGCGCCTCTACGATGCCGGCAAATACAAACAAGCCGCCAAGCACCTGCAAACTTACCTCAACGCGCGTCCCGATGATGCCGCCCGGGTGTATCTCGGTGTAGCCCGCCTGATGGATCACCAGCCGGAAAAAGCCGTTCAAGCCCTGCAAATTGCCGCCAATTCGCCCGAACCCCCCATTCGGGAAGCCGCCCTTTGGTACCTTGCACTCGCTTACCTGGAAGCCGGCAACGCCGACAAGGCCGATGCAACCCTCCGCTTGCTTCCTCCGGATGGTCTTTACGGCCCGCAAGCCACCGAACTCCGCCAAAATTTGAAACAATGATACGCCGTTCGTCTTTTCCACTTTTGTTGTTATTCGGCATGTTTTCCGTGCTGCATGCACAAACCGGCCTGCTGATTTCAAAGGAAAAATACCGGGAAATACCACTTTTGCCTACGTATAGCGGGACAAAATACACGGAAATACCGGTAAAGGTAAGCCTGAAAAAATATTGCCCCGTACCCGGCGACCAACGCCGGACCGGTGCATGTACGGGCTGGGCCGTTGGTTATGGCGCACTCACGATTCAACGTGCCATTCAGCACGATATCACCGATCAGGCCATCATTACCCGGCAGGCCAATTCCGCTGCGTTTATTTACAATCAGGTGCGAATCAACAAAACCGATTGCCAGGAAGGCGCTTATCTCGAAGACGCGCTCGCTCTTTTGAAAAGCAAGGGAGATTGTTTTGAAAAATCGTTCAACTACGAAGAAACAGACTGTCACGCCCAACCCGAAGCGCAACATCTCGCTGAAGCCGAACAATTTGTAATCCGCGATTATGCCGCCATCTTCGAATTGGATGAAGACCCCAAAAGCAAAATCAGCAAGGCCTGCAAAATCCTGGCAACCCGCACACCGCTGATCGTAGGCATCGGTGTGACGAAAAGTTTTTTTGAAATCATGCCCGGTTCAACTCGTTGGGATCCCGATGAATCAGAACCACTCAGCGGCCATCACGCCATGGTAATGGTAGGCTATAACAACGTAGACAAATACTTTGAGTTTTTCAATAGTTTTGGCGCTTCATGGGGGCAAAACGGGTTTATTCGCATCAGTTTCGACGACTTTGAACGACTCTGTCGCTTTGCCTATATCATCGTGCCTCCTGCCGATGCGGTTAATACCTTTGCCGTCACAGATAAACAGGCCTCGCCTGAATACCCCACGGCGACCCATCTTCTAAGCGGCGCTTTCGTTTTCCGTCAGCCCGTAGGTTTTGTAAGCAATGAAGCAGGGGAAGAGTTCATGTATTTTGAGGAAGTAAAAACCCGGCATGAGCATCAACAGGCGCCCGGGTGCTATACCACCGAACGCGCCGTTTTTAAAGTCGGCGACGTATTCCAGCTGGTCGCGCGCGAAATTCCGAAAGGGTGTTACGTGTATGTGTTCAGCCAGAGTGCCGACGGCGCCTTTAACCTGCATTTTCCGCGAAAACAGGAGGCCGTAGCCACGGCAGGCTTTATGCTGGAAAAAACAGTGGAAGTGGTCATACCCGGTGAAGAAAGTTTGCTCCAGCTACCGCTGCCGGGCGACGATTATCTTTGTATCCTGTACAGCCACGCTCCTATTCCACAATTCGATCAGCGTATCGAAGCCGTAGCGGCAGGCGCCCGTGCATTTCCGGAAAAAGTGGAACAGGCATTTTCTCCCTTTCTCATCCGATCGCCCCAATTGCAGTTTTCCGCCGACAACATGTCCTTTTCCGCACTCGCCGACCCTTCCAAGGGACAAATCGCAGTAGCGATGATCCTGAAAGTTACTGCCGAATAACCCTATTTTCTCTTTATCCGATCGTCCGATGTTTCGTTTTTTATCCCTTTGGCTGCTTTTCCTTTTTTCTCCTGCATCCGGTTTGTTCGGGCAATCCGTTTCCTTGTCCGACGCCCCGCTGTTACAACGTACCACCGGGGCCGGCGGCCAGGATGAACTCCTGTCGCTCGCCTGCAACTGGCGCGGCGATATTGCAGCGGTCGGGAATGCCGCACGCGGCAAAGAGGGCGGGCAGGATATTTTACTGGTAGTGTATGACGCACAAATAAACAAACTCTTCGAACGCCACATCGGCCGAAAAGCCGACGATGGCGCCGCTCAGATTACGACATTGCCCGACGGGCGCTACCTGCTGGCCGGTTTTTCCACCCGACCGTTCGGAGTGCAAAAAACAAAGGCGCGTTATTACGGAAAACGCGACGGCTGGTTGCTGATGCTGAACGAAAACGGCGAAATAGAAAAAGAGCGGTTGCTGGGCACAGATCAGGACGACGAATTTGTAGCCGTTGCGACCGATCCGGGAGGCGGCATCTGGCTGGCCGGAAATTCCCGTTCGCAAGCCTGGGTGGTTCGTCTTGATGCATCCTTACAGGTTTTGTGGGAAAAACGGATCAATTATCATTTGCTTCCTACCCGTGCCTTAGCCGCCACCCTGAGCGCCGAAGGCGATTTTTTTATCACCGGCGAAGTAAAAGAACAGGGCCACAGCCATTTATGGGTAGCCGGCTTCGCCGAAAACGGACAGCAGGTGATGGACAAAACCTTTCCCTCCAATCAGGCCGAACGCGGCACGGCCATCATAGCCCTCAAGGAGCGACGGCTTGCCGTGGTCGGTGCAGTGTATCATGGCGCCGAAAGGGAAAACGGCTTTCTGACCATCCTTCATCAAAATGGCGTCATGCTCAATTACACGATGCTCGGTGGACGGGAATACGACCAGGTACACGCCCTTGCACGGCTGCATAATGGACAGTTATTGAGCGCCGGCGGCAGTGCATCATTTGAAAGAGGCAGTCGCAGAATATCTGCCTGGATAGCCCTGTTGAACGATGAGTCGGTGTTTCAAAAAGAAAAATACTATGGCAGCAAACTCGACGACGAGGCCATAGCCTTGCTCGAACACCCCGACGGACGCCTTTTTGCCGCCGGAACCACCGCCCGGCAAATCCTGAAAATGCGCCAGGGCTGGCTGTTCCAGTTAAGTGAACGCGACGACGGAAAGACACGTCCGGAGTGGTTGAACTACAAATTGGGCCAGGTCGTCTATCCCACAGGAAAAAACTACCTGGTACAGGAACGAGCCTTCCTTCCTTTTACCCTGAGCAACACCGGCCATAAAGGTTTGTGCCGTTTGCGGGCAGTTGTTACCGGTACGGATGAGAGATCTTCCCGTTCCCTGCGAATACCGGGCAGCCGCTCCGTACTGATTCCAGCCATGCAGGCGCGCGATACTTTCCACGGGGGGATTCCGCTGCAACTCGCGACCGATTGTCCGCCCGGTGTTTATCACTTTACGCTTGCTTTTTATCACGACGATCAGTTAGTAGGCACTCCCCAGCCATTTGATATTGTTGCCGGCCAGACCGGCTCTCCGCATTTAGGGCTCCATGTAAGTCCCTCTTCCGCCGAGTTTGTATTAGGTGAAGAAGGAATACTAGCTATGGAAATACGAAATGACGGCGCCGATACGGCACGTGGGGTGTCGCTGCGCGCGATTGCTCCCGCCGGTGTTCACGTCCCTGAAATCAGCGTTCTGGGCGACCTTCCGCCAGGAACAACATGGACGCATCAGTTGCCGGTCCGTCCCGAGCGACTGCCGTTCGATCCCGTCGGTTTTCGCCTGCAACTGCGGGTTTTTGACGCCGTCATGTTGCACGATGCCGGCGCAGAGACCTTTTTAAAGGTAAAAAACAACACTACGCCGGCGCCGGAAAAAACGAAGCCCGAATACACCGTGGCCGTGTGGGTGTATCCGAACCCGGATAATTTTGAACGCAAGGAACTTGTCTGGCCCCAGAATGAAATCAATGTGCAAATCAAGATCGTCTCCAACCAGCCGGTCACGAGACAACAGTTTTGTCTCGAAATCAACGGACAACCCTGCACCGAGGGGGTGAAGTTCGACGAGGTGCAAATCAAGGGCGATCGCAATAGCAAAACTTTTACCCAAACCGTTGCGCTTCGGGAAGGAGAAAACACCCTTCGCGCGCTGGTTTATGGCGCAAAAGAACTGCAAAGTGAACCGCTTAAGATTATTTATGCGCCCGCCAAACCCAACCTGCACATCGTATCGATCGGCGTGCCTACTGCCGACCTGAAATATACGACCAAAGACGCGCGCGATTTCGCCGAAGCGCTTTCTGCTGAAAACAACACGGCGTTCGGAAAAATTTTTCTCGACACCCTGCTTTCTGAAACCAATACCACCAAAACTGAAATGCTCAAAACCCTGCGTCGCCTGCAATACCGCTACGCCGATTTGCAAATACTGCCCAAAGACTTGCTGATCGTGTTTGTGTCGGGCCACGGATTAGGCGCTTACGACGGCGGGTTCCGGCTGGCCGCAAGCGATTATGATAGTCCATTCCTGCAGGAAACCAGCCTGGATTTCGAACAGGAAATAGTCAACTACCTCCAAAGTTTGCCCTGTCGCAAGTTGTTCCTGGTGGATGCCTGTCACAGCGGAACCGCTTCCGGCGCCGGGTTGGCAGGTATTGCCGGACGGCGAAGCAACCTCAATTTGCTAAGCTCCTGCCAATCGGACGAATACAGCTACGAAGACGACACCTGGCAAAACGGCGCCTTCACCCGGGCTTTGGTGCAGGGTATTGTCGCCTTTTCCACCCAGCCCCAGCGCCTGGATCAAAACGCCGACGCAGCGCTCGATTTGAGCGAGTTGTTTGATTATGTAAAAAAAGAAGTGCCTGCCTTGGTGGACAAAAAGAAACCCAAACCCAAGACTTCACAACATCCCAGCCTTTTTTTATCGGAAAAAGACCGTCCGCCGGTATTGTTTGAATTAGGAACGACCAAAAAATAAGAAATGAACCCGCCCCTTCTGTCTATTTATTTATCCATGAGAATACTCTTTCTGTTTTTTGCCCCGCTGCTTTTTTCAGTTGTCCTGCATGCACAGCAACTCCCTTACCAAACCCAGTTCAGACAGATGTACGGGTACATCAACCCGGCTTCCGTCAGCAGCGATTATTTTTTATACGAATATAACACGACCGTCAATGCAGCCTACCGGCTGCAATGGGCAGCCCAACCCCAAACCCCGCGCACATTTTACCTCTCCGGCGAATACATCCACAACAATACCGATCGTGGCGCGGCATTCAACCTGGCCGGCGGACTGGTGATGATGCGCGACAGAGTCGGGCCGCTGAGCCTGACCGGCGTGCAACTGCGAATTGCCAGTTTGTTTGCCAACGACCCCTATTTCGGGGCTTTTTCCGTAGGGTTTAATCTCGGACTGACGCAGTACCGCATCCTGCACAATCGGATCGTTTGGGAATCGCTCAACGATCCGGGTATCCCGCTCGACGACGTAGCCACCACCCAACCCGAGTTGGGCGCGGGCGCCTATTATTTCAAGCGAATCCGACGGGGGAAAATGGCCGGCGACAACTTCTATGCCGGCATTTCCACACCGCAACTCTGGGCGGCGCAAACAGAAATTGAAAACGGAAATAATCGGGTGCCGCTGACACGTATCCCGCATCTGTACCTTACAGGCGGTTGGTATCACTTTTTTAATGAAGATACTTTTCTGGAAATCAGCATTTGGGGAAAATACGCCGCCGGCGCCCGCCCGAATGTCCACCTGACCGGACGTTTCCAGCCGGTGCGCAGTTTCTGGTTCGGCGGCGGGTTTAATCCCAACGGGCTGGCCCACCTTGAAGCCGGTTTTAACCTGCCGGGCTTTCTGGCCGAAAACGGCAACCTTAAAATCGGCTATGCCTTCGATTACAACATCACCGCCTTCGACCTGCCGCTTGGCTCCTCGCATGAAATTCATGTGTCCTACCTGATTGACACACGTGGCAATTAAGTACTCCGGCAGAATATTCGCTCATGTCACAGGGCGTACCAAGTTATTTTACTGCACATCAATGACGCTGATGCTTCGCAGCGCAGATGAACGCGGATTATTTACCGATTGAAATTCCTGCAAAGATCCGGCAAGTATCGGGCGGGGCTTTGGTTCGTTGGCAAGTCGTGGCCTTGTTGGGTTGTGCGTCGGCGTGCAGGCTGTCTTCAGATTCCATCTCGCGAATGACTCCCTTGATTTATCCCGGCAAGTGTGTTGCCTGACTTCCGATGCCCGGTCTGCGCCCAAAAAAAGAGCCCCGGCAACTCGATTGTTGCCAGGGCTGAAACGAAGATGAAGATAGGTATGAGGTAGCGTGTATCCCCTGTAATCGGTACTTGTGACTAACTTCCAAAAGTGATCGTTTCGCAAGGGGGATGCATCAGCGCTATCTTTTTGCATTCAGGCGCGGATAAGGTATTGTTCGTCCGACCAGATGCCCGCTTCCGAGTGCAACTCTTCCTCCTCGTGAATCACGGCATCGGTAGCCGTTTCGGCCAGCAGGTCGTTCAGTCGAAGCACAGGGATACGGATGCGGTCGGCCACTTCACGGATCAACAATTCACTGGCCGTAAACAACCCACTCACAGCAAATGGCCGGATTTCCCACTGTTCGAGCAATTGAAGCCCCGACAAAACACCCAGGCTGTCGCCCGCCGAAAACAGGGTGGCGTGAAGCGTACTGCGAAAACGCGCGTCTTCGAGCAGCATGGCGGTTTCACGTTGCAGCAGGCCGTCGGCAATTTCCATCACGATATATTCTGCACGACCTTCGTCGCAGGCGAGATTAACCAGCGACTGGTACAGGTTGAGCAGTGTTGCCTTGTCGAGCAGGTAAGTAGATGGAAACCCGTAGTGCGAAAAATCGGCGGCGAAATGCGCGCCGCGATCGAGGTTGAGCGCCGCATCTTTCGGGAAAGCCGTGCCGGTGAGTTTGAGATAAGCCACGCGTTTGCCGGCTGCGCGCAAACCGCCACAAAGCCAGGCAGCGGAAGTAGTTTTACCGCTGTCCATCGAGGTGCCGATGGAAAGAATCACTTTTGCGCGGATGTTGAAAGGATTGAACGTTTCCAGCGAGCGGCTTCGGATGGTATTCAATACAGCGCCATTGCGACCGGTCGCGTATCCGACCAGTTCAAGCTGGGCGGGGACGCTTTTAAAGGTGGCGTTTTTTCCGGTCATAATGCCGGCAACACCGCCTCGGCCAAGCAGGTGACATTGCCGAACCGGGCTTTCAGGAACATATCCTTCGTATTGATTGGTGGCATAACGGTTGCCAAAAGCAAGCATGACCAGATCGCCGTCGAAAAGCTGGCTGGCGCGCTTGTCCACATCCATGATATACCCGCTGTTGGCCTGCAGCACCCGGAAAATACCCACATCTCCCATCTTGGGCGAATAAGTCGGAATCAACCCAGCATTCAGGGTGTAAGATTGAATCTGGCGGCAGGTCAGGGCTTTTTTGATATTCTGTTGCATAAATGAAAATGTTGCGGTGAATGTTTGTAGGGATATATCGCGGGGAAAAAAAAAGGTTACCAGACGACGCTGTCTTTTTCTTCAATCGTTTGTTCCGAATGAAAAAACTGTAAAACCTCGGGGCGGAAACTCAACGCCAGCATCCCTGTTCCTGAACGCCTCATGCTGATTTGTTGCTGAATAAGGCGGGTGCTGTCGTGGTCCAGTTGATCAAAAGGCTCGTCGAGAATTAAAAATGGTTTTTCACTTAAAAAGGCGCGCAGGTATTGCAACAATCGCTGCTGTACGCCCGATAAATGGGGATGATGCGGCAAAAGCGCCTCGTCGTAGGACAAGTTTTGCAGGACGGGAAAAAGTTCTTGCCAACGCTCAAACCATTGTCGCGCCTTGTCGTGGGCGGCGGTGTTGTTTTCGGTGACAAGTGCGTCGCCAATGCTCTGGCCACTGAGCGGGAAGGCTGCTGAAACGACCGCCATTTGTTTTCGCCGATAGCGCCGGCCGAATTGCTCGACGTCGTCGCCGTCGAAGAGGATTTGCCCGGAATCGGGCGACAGCCCGCCGGTCAACAAACGCGCTAAGGAAGTTTTTCCTCCGGCGGCAGGCAGGAACAGTCCTGCTGTTTGACCGACCTTTATCTCAACACACAGGTTCCGAAAGACCGGGCGCCCACCCAGCGTGAGCGACAGGTTTTTTAGCTGTAATTGTCGGGGGGTGGTTTTAGGCAGCGCATGTCGGGGTGTACGAATGTCGCCCGCAGCAGCGATTTTTTCGATGGATAAAAACCCTTTTTTCCAGATCAGATCGGTGCGAAGCAATCGGGAAAAGGCCGGTCGCCAGGCCATAATGATGATGGCAACAAGAAAAAGAGCATCCGCGTCTACCCCCAGCGACATGCCACTTGCGAGGATACACAGAAGCATGCCCTGCGAAAAAAAATGAGAAAGCGCGGCGGAAAATGCCGCCTGTCGGGCATACCGTCGGACCTCGCTGCGCACTTTTTCCGACTTGCGGAGGAAACGCTGTCTGGTACGCGCCTGCCGGTTCAGCGCCTGAATGACCGGCATTTGCAGCAAGCTGCGATTGACGTAGGCCAGCAGGGCTGATTTTCGACTCCGGCGCTGCTTTTCCGTCTGCCGCAAACGTCGGTTGATCCGATGCAGGCATAACCAGGCGATGGCAACAAAAAACGCCGTGATGATTGCCATCCGGGCATGCAGGATCAGGATCAATACAAAACCGGTAAACAGCAACGTGAGATCGGCGGCAAACTGAATGACACCAATTGCCAACAGGCGTCGGGCACTGTCGAGGTCGCCACTGAAACGAAGCAAACCCCGCCCTACATCGCGTCTTTCCCCACCCGGCGTATCGGCATACAGGTACTGTTCGAATGCCTGATTGCGGAGGGTAAAAACAAAATCTTCGGAAATCCGCGACTGGTACAACCCTTTTAAATAATCAAAAAGCAGACGGATACACAAAACGGCCCCTAACATGCCCAGCAGCCGGGAAGCCGGCAGAGGGGGAAAACCCAGTGCGGCGGCGCGTACCGAGTTAAAGCCGAAAACCGCAGCGATCAATTGCGCCAGTATCCAGGAGGCGCCGACCACACAGAGGGCGGCAATGATATTCAGGGCAAACACCGTCGCAAACGCAGAGCGGCGCGTTCGAAGAAATTGCAGCAGCAAGCGGGTTCCCTGCGAGTGAAAAAATAATTGCATCAGAGATGCATCGCGCGATTTTCAATTTGTTACCGTTTTATTTTTTAAAAATTTGCAAAACCGGAAACTTTAAGAAGCCGGCGATGGTTTGTTGCCCGGAATACTTCACCAAGTTATACCCGTATGAAAACGCATTTTTTTCTTTGCCTTCTGCTATTTGCCTCCTCCCCGCTACTTTTTGCGCAGCAATCCAATCTCCTCTACGTTTGGGCCGGTTCGGGCCTGAATATGCGCAAAACACCGGCATTTGACGGTGAAAAACTGCGCACCCTTCCCTATGGCACCCCGGTAGAGATGCTCGGCTTTGCCGAGATTGTCCCGCAATACAATGATCTGGAAGGCGATTATGAAGCGCCGGCGGTGCACTACCTGGAAGTAATGAAGACGGTTTTTGACAACACCCCCTACACCCTGGAGGGTTCGTGGATCAAAGTAAAGGCAGCAGGCAGCGAGGGCTTTGTGTTCAGTGGTTATTTGAGCGATATGCCGCCCCATACATCCCACGAACAGGAGCGTACTATTTTGTCAATAAAGGAAGGCATGGCGGCGTTTCAGGCGTACATGCGAAAGAACAAGGGTGTTTTGAAGGAAAACGAGCAACAGATTATTTTTGGCGACGGTGCTTCGGTTACATTTGACCAGCAGAATCCGTATGCAGCAAAATGGGTATTGCCGCAATGCAATGAGCACGACGGCTATTTGCTGGCCAATTACTTTTTGCAACTGGAGAAAAAAATCAGCATGCCGGAAGATGCATCCTCGCTGGAATTTTACCACTACGATCGCCCGAACGGCCATCTACAGTTTTATTTTGATGAGGGCGCCAACATGGAATTGGACCTGCGTTTTATCGCCCCGGATATTCTTTTACTCACCGTTACCTGGGGAGGTTGCTGAGTGTGCACTTGAGAATATGTCTAGTGCCGCATCCGGCACTAGTGGTGAACCAACTTAGTATCTAAAAAATGGGTGAGATGATTTTAGGGGTTGTTGAGGCGTTTGGAGGGCGTAATGCGGGTACATTATAACCGACAAACAACGAAAACAGACACTAAAAGCAGCCGCCAATTT
>JANRLZ010000258.1:0-5205 GCA_033762055.1 Saprospiraceae bacterium | reverse complement strand
CACCGGCCATTTGCCGCCGGCACAACAAGGCCCCATAGAAAATTATATCTGGGGCGAAATGTTGTTTTTCGGCGTTGGCAGCATCATTGCTGCGCCTGTATTTGCCGGCCGAATGATGCTTTCCATCTGGCGCACCCGCAACCGCGGAACGGTCTGAATCGCACCTCTACCTCTATTAAGGGTTTGGGGAGGATATGAACCCTGTCCGCGAAAACAAATTTTCGTTCAGCGTTTTTTGAGTTCCCGCTCAAAAATGGTCTCCAACTGGTTGGCGTGCAGGTTTTTGGCAATGATGGTGCGGTCTTTGTTCAATACGTAGAGTTCAGGGGTGATATCCACAAAGTATTTGGCATAAATGGCCCGGTTGGTGGGGTCGAATACATTGGTGAAGGTGAATCCTTTTTCCTTCACGAACTTTTTCCATTCTTCATCAGTGGTGCTTACGGCGATACCGTAAAAATCTACGCCGCGGTCTTTCCATTTCCGGTAAATGGCCTCAATTTCAGCGGCTTCTTTCTGGCAGTGTTCGCAGTCGGGACTAAACATAAAAATGACGATCACAGGCGCCGTCATTTCATAAATGCTTTTCATTTGTCCGTTTACATCCTGCGCGCGCACATCCGGTCCTTTTCGGCCCAAAAGACTGGCTTCCATTTCCCAAACGTGTTTTTGCAATCCCGCCAGGTTTTCGGGTTTGTCCCAGAATGCCAGTTCCGGGGTAAAATAGTTTTTGATAACATGTACATACACGGCTTCGCCATCCATGACCTTGGTTTTGGTATTTTCGTGTTGCAGGGCAATCCAGTTGGCAAAAAACTTGAAATATTGTTTGTAAGGCATCACTCGCCGGATAAGCGGATCGGCTACTTTAATCAGCGAATCGGGGTGTTGGGGGGTAAGTTCCTTGATATAGCGTTTGAGTTTGTTGGCGATGACGGGGGTATTCAGCAGGCGGTCGTCGGAAAAATCAACGCCATCCCAAAAATGTTCGCGAAAATAGACTACCTGGCGGATGGTGTCGGCATCGCCATTGGGCTTGCGGAAATCAATGAATTCCGGGTTTTGTCCGGCTATTTTAAATTTGGTAAAAAACGCGTCGGGATATTGTTTGAAAACGCCACCCAAATAATTTTTGCGTGCTTCAATCACCTCTGTCTGGCGCTTTCTGGCTTCCTGATGTTCGGGAGTAGCGGCGTTGGTTTTGTTCAAAACAGCCGCCAGTTGGGTGAGTTCGCTCTCAAACTGCATTTGCCGGCGGGTAGTTTGATAAAAAAGTTCGGTATTGATCGAGCCTTCCACCGAGATGGTTCCCACTACGTCGGCAATATTGGCGCGCAGGGTCATGTGCTGGTCTTTGTCAACAATAAAAGACAGGTTTTTCATACCCGGCAGCAAGAGGGTGTAAAAACCGGACGGCAACAGGTTTTTCCGGCGCAACACGAAATGCCCCTTGTCGTCAACTACTGCCGAATCAGCCAGATAGTTTTGGTCGCCCCATACCCCTACCAATTTGGCGACACCGGCCGGTACGCCCTCCAGATAGGCTTCGATTCGGGTCGAATCTATCCCTGAATTTTGAGAAAAAAGTGAAAAGGAAAGAAAGGTGCAAAAACCGACGAAAAATATACGTTTCAACATCATGGCGTTTTTTGAAAAATGGTCTGCCGTGAAACCATTTTAATACTTCAAACGAAGTTTAAAATCAGTTTCTGACAAGTCCGGCAAAATTAAGACCAGGCGGTGGTGTGCGAACAACTTTTAGGAAATGTTTGCAAAGCCGTAGCGAACCCTATTTCGGCAGCGATTCCAGCAGTTCCTCTATCAGCGTGGTGTCTTCACCTTCGGCACGAGCCAGTTCGAGCGAGCGTTCGGCGGCTTTTCGGGCGGCTTTTTTCTTGCCTGTTTTGGCCAATAGTTTGGCGTAAGTGTACTGGTTGTAATAGGTTTCCTGCAATGCGATGGATTTTTCCGACCATCCGGCGGCCACCTGTAAATGAGCCGGTTCTTTCAGTTCTTCGACAAAAAACCAGGCCATTTCATTCAGTTCGTCGGGATCTTCGGTTGGAAAACGTTGGTAATGGTCTATAGCGCTGCGGGCAAAATTGTCCAAATCCTCTTTTTGCCGGTAATAATCAATGCGATATCTCGAAGCCAGTTCTTCACCGCGTTCGGGATACACCGTGCCATAGAGCCGCTGAATTTCACCCAGTGCCAGTCCGGGATGCCGTTGCAGGTAGCCTTCAAAGACCGCTTCAATCTTGGCTTTTACTTCGCGGTTACCATATTTTTCTTCAAAAACCGCCCGATTTTTTAATAGATATCTGAATCCATCAGAATACGGATCGTCCACATGACGCATCAGCAAATCCATATTTTCCGGCGTGCCCATGTCGTCCACGGTTTTCAGATAATCGTTGGCCAAACGGCCGGCATCGGGGTCGTAAGCAAGTGTTTTGGCGTTGAGGTACGACAATACAAACTCCCGATGGCGGTCGCCCGAAGCATAGCGGCGTTCGAGGGCGGCCAGGTTGCGGGTCGGGTCGAGAGCCGTGCGACCCAGGTCAATCAGTTCAGCAGGGTTGTGATAGCCAGCCGAACGATGTAGCATGGCCCCTGTACTGTCTACAAACAACAGCGTGGGATACACCCAGATTTTATACCGATTGGAAATATCTACGCCTTCTCCGCGCTCCATGTCAAGTTTGATGCTGACAAAATGCCGGTTGAAAAATGCGCCTGCTGCAGAATCGGGGAACACCTCTTTGGCCATCATTTTGCAGGGGCCGCACCATGCCGTGACGGCGTCGAGAAAAACCACTTTGCCCTCCGTCCTGGCTCTGGCGAGCACTTCGTTCCAGGTGCTCTGTTCAAAATGAATGCCCTGCGCTAAAAGCGCATAGGGAGATAAAAAACAACAAACAATCAATCGGAGCAGTGGCCGCATAAGGATGGTTATTTGTTCGCCAATTGTCCGCAAGCCGCGTCAATGTCTTTGCCCCGGCTGCGGCGTACTGTCACCGTCACTCCTTCGCGGGCAAGGTAGGCGGCAAATTCGTTGAGGCGATTTTCGTCCGACTTTTCAAACGCTACGCCGCCGATCGGATTGTATTCGATGATGTTAACGCGAACGGGAAACTGCCGGCGGCACAAATGCACGAGTTTGGCGGCATCGTCCAGTGAATCGTTAAATTGTTGAAAAGCAATGTATTCGTAGGAAATACGGCCTTTGGTTTTGCGGTAAAAATATTCGAGACTTTGCATCAGCGCATCGAGGTTGTTCGATTCGTTGATGGGCATGATCTCGTTGCGTTTATTGTCGTCGGCGGCATGCAGGCTGAGAGCGAGGTTGGATCGGAAACCGTCGTCGGCAAGTTTTCGGATCATTTTGGCGATGCCGGCTGTGCTTACCGTGATACGGCGGGCGCCCATGCCCAGTCCACCTGATTCAGGCGGCGCCGTCAGTCGGGCAATGCTTTCCATGGTGTTGGGGTATGTGAGCAGCGGTTCGCCCATCCCCATGTACACGACATTGGTAACGGGTTTGCCGAAGGTTTGCAGGCTCTGCCGGTTGACACCCACCACCTGATCGAATATTTCGGCGGCTTCGAGGTTGCGTTTCCGGCCCATACGCCCGGTGGCGCAGAAAGCACAGGTGAGGCTGCACCCAACCTGCGTACTCACCCACACCGTAAAACTGTCGTCGTCTGGAACCGGGATCAACAGACTTTCGATACGGTGTCCGTCGTAAGTAATCCAGCGGGTTTTGAGTGTGCCGTCGGCGCTGTGCTGGGTTTTGTCTTCGGTAAGAGAATTGAATGAAAAGGCTTCCGACAGGCGTTCGCGCAGCTTTTTAGGCAAATTGGTCATCGCCTCAAAATCAGGCGCACCTTTGCTCCATAGCCAGTCCCAAACCTGCGCAGCACGGAATCGGGGCTCACCCCAGGTGGTAAAAAGGGTTTCGAGATCGGGCAGGGAAAGCGAACGTACGTCCGGTCGGTCGGTCATGCAGTCAAAAATTAAAACACAAAAGTACGGAATCACACCGAAACTGCCGTTTGCGGCAAACGGACTTTACTCAGATAACACCGGACACCGCCTTCGCATGAGTCGGCCTTGCAAAGACAGAATTTTTTTTGGGTAAATGTTTTTTTACGGTGCATCCTGAAATTCGCGGCGTAATTTTGCATCGCCTTTGGGGCGCCGCCTTGTTTCGTGTACAAAAAACAGCCAATGGACAGTGACCCGATATTACACAAGAGAAAAACGCCGCTTGGTCGAGCTGACCGAGCCGGATCCCGGCTGCTGGGTACACCTGGCCCCTCCCTTCGCGCCCGATGAACTCGACGAGTTCGCCCGGCGCTTCGATTTCGACCCCGCTTTCCTGACCGACTCCCTCGACCTCGACGAACGCGCCCGCTACGAACGCGACGGCGACGTGCGTTTTGTGCTGATCAATACTCCGGTCAAAAACAAAAACGCCTCCACTGAAAACGAAGCTTATTTCATCACTGTTCCGATCGGCATCCTGCTCACCATCGAACACGTGGTGACAATATCGGCCTTCGAAACGCCGGTACTGGAAAAGTTTTTGGAAAACAACATCCGTGATTTTAATCCTGCCGACGAAAAACGTTTTGTCCTGCAACTCCTCGAACAAAACGTATATCACTTCCTTTCCTGCCTCAAAACACTTAATCTGCGCCGCAACCGCATCGAAAAAGAATTGATGAACAGCAGCCGAAATGCCGAATTACGGCAGCTGCTTTCCATTGAAAAAAGCCTGGTATATTTTGTCAATTCATTGAGTGCCAATGAATTGCTAAAAATGAAAATGAAACGCACCGACTTTCTCCATATCAACGGTGATGAAGACCTGAGCGATCTGTTTGAAGACATTATCATTGATAATTCGCAGGCGCTCTCCATGGCCAACGTGTACACCAACATCCTGAATGGCACAATGGACGCCTATTCCAGCATCATATCCAACAACCTGAATCAGGTGATTCACCGGCTCACGATCATTACTGTAGTGTTGATGGTGCCTACCCTGATTTCCTCTTTTTTCGGCATGAACATCCCCAACGGGATACCCGAACACCCCTGGGCATTTTATACCATGATCGTTATGGCAGGGTTTGTCACCGGCGGGTTGTACTGGGTTATGCAGCGACGTAAAATGTTGTGAACCCGCGCTTCAGGGTC
>JANRLZ010000257.1:0-14132 GCA_033762055.1 Saprospiraceae bacterium | reverse complement strand
TTAGGGGTGCAGCAAATTTTTCGCGACATTGTTTCGGGTGTTTTTTTGCTCTTTGAAGGCACCATCGAAATCGGGGACGTACTGGAAGTGCACGGAAAAGTGGCGCGGGTGGAAGAGATCAATTTGCGTACATCCAAATTGCTGACCCGCGACGGAAATATTATGATTGTGCCCAATCACACTTTTATTACCGAAAACGTACTGAACTGGACGCATAAAGAAGCACAACCTTCCGCTTTCAGGGTGCAGGTACGAGTGGCACATGCCGCCGATGAGGCGCAAATATTGAAATTACTTCAGGATGCCCTGCAATCGCAGGCAGATATCATCCAGAATTCGCCGGAATTCGAACCGCAGGTGCGCCTGTCGGATTTTGAGGAGAAATGTACGCTTTACGAAATCAAATTCTGGACGGAGAAAAAGTTCGAGGCCGAGTCGGTGCAAAGCAAATTACGCTTTGCCGTGCAAAAACGCTTGCGTGAAAACAACATTCCATTTCCAATAGATTAGACTTGTTGCGGTGGAGGCCTTTGGCGATTGGAAAGCCAATTTTCAGACTGGTTTCGTTAATCTCGCCTTTGGCGAGACACCGAATATGCCCGATTTCGACTGCAAAATTTGCCTGCCCAGTCAAAAAAATGGCAATTCCCCTCACTCAAAGCCCCCCACCGCAACAAGTCTATTGATGTTTTCTACATCGTGGGTGGATTGAAATCGTCTTCATCAAAGAAGACGTTGACCTGCTGCACGCCCGGGGTCTGGCGCAGGGTGCGCACCATTTCATCGGTTCTTCGGGTATCTTTAAGGGTAATATGGTAGTTGCTTTCCGTCAGGTCATCGAGGCCGATATTTTTCAAACTGACTAATTTCAGGCTGCTGCAAAATCGCGACAGGGGCTTGGTCAAGTCCTGTTGTTCGGAGGAATGGTGGATGATTTGAAGCAAAAAATGGCGCTTGCGCGGCGCGCCAAAATTGGTAAAAGTGAGTGCTATGACCACGAGGCCGGCCAGCAATGATCCGGTGAGCGCCACAGCATTCAAACCTACCCCGCAGGCCATGCCCAGCGCCAGCGATAAAAAGATAAACACCAGATCCATCGTGTCGCGAATAGCCGTGCGAAAACGGATGATACTCATAGCGCCCACCAAACCAAATGCCCGCGCTATGTTATTGCCGATTACCATGATTACAATGGCGGCGATAATACTGAGCAATACCAACGAATTCACAAACGTAACCGAATAGGATGGCCCCCGGTAGGTAAGTCGGTAAATGATGCTCAACATCAGTCCGCAGACAAACGCTACCAAAAGATTGGCCAGCACATCGGCGGTGGCAGTCGGGAAAACAGCCAGGTTTTGGTAATCTGCAAAAGACAAATTTTCGGTTGACACGTTGAATCTGTTGTATTTGGGCCATGAGCCCCTTACTTAAATTATTTGACAGCCGTTACATCCACCCGGTTTTGGCAACGGCATCTCCATGACGGAACGGGTTGATAAACCGGTTGGCATTGATGGTGCCAACGTATTTTGAAGCAGGTTCTTTCCTTAGTTGAAAATCTTCCAGGATGGGTTTGATCCAGTCGGGACAAAACTGGTTGAATTTTACTTCCAGAATAAAATAACCCGGATAGGCATATACCACGCCTGTTTCATCGAACAAACGCTCCACACTCGGATAAGAAACACTCCGCAAATGCAGGTCGAAGGTGAGTCGAAAATCGTTGTCGGGATTCAGGTTTTTCCCCAAATAGGGTTCGCGCTCGTAAATCACATTCACCACCGGAAGCAGGTTGCGGCTCAAAATCTGATAAAAAAAACGCCGTGCATTGTCCGGGTTTCTGATCTGATGAAGGTAATCGTCGAATGCAGCCCCGCTCTTGAATAACTCGCATACCACACTATAGGGTGCATCCGAACGGTTTTTCAAAATAGGACCTTCATATTTCCTTTTAATTTCCATAAATACCGTGCTGTCGGGGCCACCCTTGTTGTAACCACGCATACGCACTTTCATCCGGTGGGCAATGCCGTCTACCTTGGTGTGATACATATCGAAGCCCGCTGTATCGAAATAGATGCTTCGGACGGTGTACAAACCATTGGCCTGCTCTGCGGCAAACTTGTCGGCCCGCAAAAACGGTTGCACAGCGCTGCGAAGGGCATCGTACTGCTCGGCAGGAACCAGGTATTTGTATTCGTAGCGCATGGCTTAAAAGTTCAAAATCCGGCGTAAGTATTCGCGCTGGTTCACTTGTCCGAAATCGAGTCGACACACCGCCGAAACGCCGGTACTCAGGCGGGCGCCGAGGCTGTCGGCCCGGACGGTCGCCGTAAGCATCGCCACCTGGCGATTGTCGAGCACTTCCACCTTGGCGCCCAAAAAAGCATATTGAGCAGCAAACAATTTTCCGGTTTTTACGTCGAGCAAACTGATCCCTACTTCCGGAGTCAGGTAGCGCAGGTGCTCCACGCGTACGGGAATTTGAACCACGTATTCGTCGGAGCGTTGCAGTGTCAGCAATTCTTCGGGCAAAATGGAAGGCGCCGCCCAGCCCGAAAATGGCGCTCGCAGTACAAAAGCCAATCCTTTTTGCCGGAGAATGTGGAGACGGTTTTTCAGACCCGCCAACTGAGCTTCGGTGATGCCAACGGTTTCCACTTTTAGCCCGGTGGTTACATTTTCGAGGTATTTCTGGGCAATATCTACTTGAATTATTGCCAGTTTCCAATCATTTTCGGCGATTTGAAACTCAGTGTCGGCGATCAACCCTTCGGTTTTTAATTTCTTTTTCAGGTGGTAAAAGGATTCCTTGAGTTTGAGGTCTTCCTTTGCAAATTGCAACTTGTTTTCGGCTTCCTGCACAATGGGGGGTTTATCGCCTGTTTTTTCCGATTGCAACTGCGCGTTGTACAACGAAAGTTGTGCCTCAATTTCCTGCATTTCCTGCCGTTGCCGGATGGAATAAAGCAACACCACCGTATCGCCCGCCGATACGAATGCTTCTTCCGGAACTTCAATTTTTATCCCGGAAAAATCGCCTTGTTCAAACTGAAAAGCGTCAATTTGTCTGGCCGTTCCCAACTTGTGATCGCGGATGATCGATGTCAGGCGACCGGTTTGATCTTGCAGTAAACGCCATTCCTGCGCCGGCAACACCCTTCCGATGCTCTCGGCCGTATAGGGTATTTGCATGGGGACATAAAGCGCTGCCGCCAAAATTGCCAGAATAATCAACCCGCCGTATAATCGTTTCACTTCGTTTCGAAAAGCGTAGTTAACAGGTTAGGAACCGTACTTTAGTGATATGCTCACTCCTTTTTTGGTACTGAAAGTCAATCTTAATATGCGGCAAACGACGTTTAGAGGGTTGATTTTATGCAATAAAAAATCAACCCCCTAAACCTCATAAACCAATCTAAACCTCATCAACCCCTAAACTTACTGCACCCGTACGAGTTTGATGGTTTGTTCAAAATTTCCTGCAGTACAACGCAGGAAATATACGCCTGCCGGCAACTGCTCGCTCAATTCAAAACGGGCGACGCCTTTGCCGACAGTTTCCCCTACGAGTTGTTCGGCAACCTGGTTGCCTGTCAGGTCATAAACACGCAGGTTAAGAGCCGATTTTTCAGGAAGTTGGTAGTTTACTGTCACGACATCCGAGAAAATCGTCGGCGAAGCCGCAAAAGTAGGTGTTACGGATTTACCGGGTTCTACAATGGCGCTGGTTTCCTTGGTAAAATGCGCCACGATGGTGTCGGCACTGTTGATCGCCAGATAGGCAAATGCCGAATCGGGGTTGGTAAATGTATGCTGCCCGGCCGACCAGTGATCGAACTGATAACCGGCAGCCTCATCGGCAACAGCCCAAAGGTTCATGCCGGCATCCGCGCCGCCAAAGAAGGGTCGGGAGAGCGGAAACTGATTCGCCGTGTAGCTCAGTGTGTTGATATTGACCGTGCCGGAAAGCGGGGGTTCAACTTTTACGACCATGGAATAAGGGCCGGAAACGGTATAACAATCATCCATCAGCGAAGGCAGGATCGTACAGCGGTTGGTAATGAAATCGCGCATCTCGTCGAGGTTGTTTTTCCATTCGTTGTAGGTGCCATCCCAACGCAAGGCATGACGGGTCATTTCCGGGTCAATAGTGGCTTCAATGGTATCGAGATAACTCAACATATTTTCGCAGCCAAACACTGTGTACATCAGGTCTATCATGCGGTTGACGTAGTAGCGTTCCACCTCCTGGTTGGTGCGGAGTTTGTTCAGCACGCGGATGTGTTGTTCCGGGTCGGAGCCGCCGGTAAGCCCTTCCGGGTTGCACGGTTTGGCGGTGAAATGGGTGGAGGGCAAACCCGTGTAATTGATGTAATGATCAAAAGTGGCATCATTGTCCCAAAGCACGTAGCCCCATTTTTGGTGGGTTCCTTCCGGATTAAAACCGCGCCAGATTCCGGTGTTGTAATTGAGCCAGTCGGTACACACGGTGAACGAGTTGACGATCACATAGTCTATCAGGCTTTTGTAGTCGTAAACCTCATCCACGTGCTGAAATTTGTCGGGATCATTCATGTTATTGTTCAGAATAAACGACCGAATGGCATGCCAGTCGGTAATCGCCTGGTCGCCGCCATATTCAGCCCAGGTCCAGCCCCAGGTTTTCACATATTGAATATCGAATTCCCCCTGATTGTAATAGTAATCGGTGTAGTCGTGATCGTCCACCTTTTCACGAATATCGTACACCCCCCAGTATTGGCCATTGAGGTACACCACACATTTTTCCGATTTACGCACGTCGAGATACAGTCCGCCGCGCGTGGTCAGATTCTGGATATATGCGTCGCGCACGTGCGCGCTGCCTTCGTTTTGCGGGTGGTGAGCGGCGGGGTAGTTGTCGTCGCCGGCAGCGCGCAGGATGATGCGCTGAAACTCTTCACGGTCGGTCAGCTGAGGAATAAGCGCTTCATTGATGCTGGCGTTGTATCCCATCTCGTCGCGGCTCACCCAGTCGAGGCTACGTTGGTCGTTGGCCCAGGAATCCTGGCCGTGGCTGTTCATTTCGCCATAGGTACGCGCCTTGCGGTCGCCGCTCTTGTCGAAATACTCGATGCAGCCAACGGGGCGAAGGCTCTGGTCGCCGTTGGCCAGTTCGATCACGCCGTCGGAGCCAATGGAAACCACGGCGAGGGTGTGTTCTTCGTCAATAAAGTAGGTGTTAAACTGGGTAAAACTCCGATGAATCAACGGATTGTTGCTGAAAGTAGCGGCTTTTACCACGGTAGTTTGCGTAATTTCAATCGGAGCATTGTATGCTGCCGAACTTGCGGTTGGTTCGCTGCCGTCGAGGGTGTACCGCACAACGGCATCGGGTTCGGTGCTGCTGATCGCAACAGTTACCGAGCCGTTGTAAAAACCCGCAGGCTGATTCATCGAAGGGCGCGCGGCATAGGCAATTGCCATGTTGGCGCCGTTATTTGACGCGCCCAGTGTAGGGTTGAGGCAATACCGCCATTCGTTCGAACCGTTGGTAGCCCGTGCGCGCGACTGATGATCAAAAGTGGTTACTACTTCGATGTCTTGCAGTACGTTGCCGCCGGCATCAGCCAAAACAATATGTTCGGGATTGTTTTTGGTTTGGTTCAATTTAAAATTGGTGTGCAAACGGCCCTGGGGATCTTTCAAATCGCGGCCCGAACACCAGACATACAAAAAGCCGTTGGCTGGTACCGAAGTGTTGTTCGGAAACTCCCATTTGGTCGGATTGTCTTCGTTGTCGCTCAAATAATAGCCGGAAATATTTACCGGCGAAGCGGAGGAGTTGTACAGTTCAATCCAGTCTTCCGTTTCCTGAAAGTAATCGTAAAACTGGTGCAAATTGGCACAGGAATACTCATTAACCACGACCTGAGCGCGTAGCCCGGAGCTGGCGAAAAGCGCTGTAACAGCGAAAAAAAGGCGTAAGATTTTTGTATTCATTAGTGATGGAAAAGTGAAAAGTGAAGGTTTGGGTGGTATGGTTCGGTTCATTCAATCTTGTTTTACTAAACGAAAGGCCGTGTGATTGGCCTGGAGAAAATAAGCGCCGGCAGGCAGGCTTGCGAGCGAAAAAGTCACGCGTGTTTGATCGCCAAAATCCTGAAAATAAACTGTTCGGCCCAGCAGATCGGTAATGCGGAGCGCGCCGATCGGAACATCCGACCAGACGCTCAGCCGGTCGGAAACAGGATTCGGATAAACCTGTAAGTGCCGCGGAGCATACGGGTCAACGGCACTTACGCTGGTCGAATTGACGGCATTAAAAGTGGGCGGCATGTAGGTGAAATTTCCGGTTCCGTTCGGATACCGCCCGAATGTAAGATCAGGCAATTGTTGCCCGAACGATACACTGTCGAGCACCAACGATGCTCCATTGGTGAGCATCACGGTTTCACCGTCGTCAGCGAGTTTAAAACTGGCGTGAAAAGGGCCTTGCAATGCATCATCATCCAGCCAGACAATTAAAAAACCGTGGGCCGGGATGCTGGTGTTGGCCGGGAACCCCCATTTGTTGCGATCGGCAGGATCGTCGGTCAGATACAAACCCAGCAAACTGATGGGCTGATCGGTATTGTTGTACAGTTCAAGCCAGTCTTCTACTTCACCGGCTTCATCGGTTTCACCATTTTCATTATCCGCCAGGAATTCATTGATGACGACTTCGCCGGGACCGGGTAATTGCGGCGTGGCAAGGTAAAATTCGTGTTCGGCACGCGCCGGACTGAAACTGCCGGCCTGTTCATTTTCGGCATAAATATAATATTGCATGGTGGGGTCGAGGAAAGGGAAGGATGCACCGTAAACTCCATCGCCGGCCGCGCCATCCTGATGCTGTCCGTCGTCAAACATAACTGTTTTTTGAAAAACATCGGAAGTGTCTTCCCGCCAGGCAAGGCTGACGGAAAGCGCGTCCTGAATCGAAGCGGTAACCACGCAGGTGGCGGCGCCTGTGTGCTGGATGTTGCTGACAAGGGGGGCAACCGGCGTCAGATTCGCATTGCCGATCAGGAAGCTGTAGCGGGCGTTCATCAAATCGGTTATGCCGGGTATGGTACCAAATCCGGGTCCGCTGTTGATGGTCGTGGTGATATTGCTTTGAAACTGGGCGTAGGAATAAAACTTGCGCGTGTCGTTTTGCACATCGGCGGCAATCAAGGCCTGTATTTCGAGCGCACGGTTTTTATAATCGGCTTCAGAGGCAAAATTTTCCTGTAAAATGGTTTTTAAATGCGCCAGGTACATCCGTTTCCAGACCGGGTTGGCGAGCAATTGTTTGATGAGCGGACGATTGGTGTTGTTCGCCTGCGTCAGCGGATCCAGTTGTTTCATCTGGTTGAGATTCAAAAAACTGTTGATCGTGAGCAAGGGAAATGCACCAAAACTCATGTTCAAATCCCAGGGCGTGCTGAGCCAGCGCCCGTGTTTGTCGTAATACAGGTAATAGTTTTGCGCAAAAGCGCCGGTGTAAGAGTCGAGGTTGACCAGTACATTGTTAAAGGCCAGCATCCAGAGGGCGCGATCTACATCAAGGATGTCGTCGGAGGCATCGGGGTCATTCTTCAAGGTTTGCATCAAATCCAGCAATTCCTGCCACCCGGCGTCCGACTGGATGTCGTATTTATTGTAATAAAAAGCGCTGTCGGCGCTCGAATAAACGAGGTCGGGATAGTTGCCACCCGTTCCCGGGCCGCCAAAATCTTCCGGATTACACTTGAAAAAAGGATTGTTGCCGTCGGTGTAGAAATGATTGCGGGCAAATTGTTTGTTGATGCTTTCCACATGGGTGTACACTCCCCAAAAAGAACCATTGATCCAGACACGGGCATGGTTGGCCCGTGGCACATCCATGTATTTGCGGGCAATTTCATAGGAAAGTACCTCGCGCACAAAAGTCGGGTCGGCAAAACCATTGCCCAACTTAATATCTTTTACACCGTTGTATTGTTGATCCTTTCGCACAAAATCGAGTTCGATGTGCAGCGGATTTTTGGCGTTGTTCGGGTTGTACGAGCTGTTGCCCTTGTATTTTACCCCTACGGAATCGAATAATTGTCCGTTGATTTCAACCGACTGGGCGAGGAGGTAATCGCCGTTGTCAATGGCTTTGAGCGAATCGAGTTGGGCGTCCCAGTTATTTTGAAAAAAAACAATTCGAATATCCTGCACCACGGCGGGATCGTATATATTTTGGGCGCAAAGGGAGAGCGGCAGGCAAAAAAAGTAGAAAAAGCGAAGGTTCATGGAAACAGATTTGAGTGCAAAGCAAGAAAGGAAGCCAGGCTTGGCCTCGGCGAAAGTACCGGCATAGACGCAAGCCGCGCCGGAATAGTTGGGGATTCGCTAATATTTGCGGTAAATCATGCCCTACGAAGCAACCAAAGTACCGCTAAACGGTATCCATCCAGTCCCAAACCCACAATACTGCCTGCACATTTCGGGGCAATAAAAGAATGGTGGCGAAAAGACTCGCGGCGATAAACGTTGCTGATGTGCACCTCGATGACCGGCGCCGGGATGGCTGCAATTGCATCGGCAAGCGCTATGGAAGTATGGGTCAGGGCGCCGGCGTTGAACACAATACCGTCGGTCTGAAATCCGGCTTCGTGCAATTTGTCGAGCAACACGCCTTCGTGGTTGCTTTGGAAACAAGTCAGTTCCACGCCGGGAAATTCCGCGCGAAGCGTTTCGAAAAATGCTTCGAAACTTTGATGCCCGTAAACGTCGGGTTCACGTTTGCCCAGCAGGTTGAGATTGGGGCCGTTGAGGAGAAGGATTTTCATAAAAGCAAAATTCTCTCTATTTTTGGATTGCCGGAAAACTTATTTTTACCACAATAACCATGGTGTTGCCAATTTATGAATAAACGTCTGTCGCTTCTTTTATTATGCTGGAAAATTACGACCGCCCTGCTCGGCCAGTCGGCCCTCGTTTCCGATCCGGTTTTCATCCGCTCTGATTATGGTTACGAGCTCATCGGGCGGCTGCGCGACCGGATTTTGCTATTCCGCGACCGATACGATGATTTTGTCGTGCATGGTTTCGACAACCAGATGCGCCTTGCCTGGACCAAAGACCTCGACGACATTGATCATCGTGGCACACGTATCCTGGGCGTAGTGCCCGGGCGCAGCGATTTTTCCGTGGTATATTCGATGCGGCGGCGCGGCCATACCCTGCTGCGGGTGCATAAATACGACCCCGGCGCCAACCTCATTGACAGTATGTTGGTGAAAGATTACGGCGAACGGATGTTCAGCACGCCCCAACTCGAACTGCAGCGAAGCGACGACCGCAACTGCATCGTGGTGTACAATACCGCCGATCGCGACCGCATCGAAGCCACCTGCTTTTTGCTCGATAAAATGCAGACATTATGGGATACTTCAGCGGTCGCTGAAGACGCTTCCGACTTTTTTGAAGACCGCCGACCGGAAGTCGCCCTGGGAAACAAAGGGGAATTCTTCTGGATTACCGAAAAAAACAACCGCCGTGGCAAACTTGAAAAACACGAATTAGACGTCATTCATTTTAGCGCCGGCGGTATTCAACGCAGTCGGGTGTCCTTAGGCCCTTATCTGACTGTAGATGCGCGTTTTGTGTACGACAACACCAACAACCGCCTCAGTGCCGCCGGTTTGTGGAGCGAAAAAGGCCGCGAACGAGCAAACGGCGCTTTTTACATGAGCTTTACGCCCGGCGACGGCTCTTCCAGAATACTTCGTTACGAAACATTTGATGAAAAATTCCTCTCCATTTTACGACAAAAAGAAACGGCAGATGATTCCAAAGGCATCCCTGACGCAGAAGTGCGGCAACTGATGTTGCGCCAGGACGGCGGTATTGTACTCGTCGCCGAACGCTACCGCGAAGTACAACGCGGTTCGGCAGCCGGCCGTGGTTTTTTCCGCGACGGGATGCGCATGATTGTAGATTATTATTACGACGACGTGTTTGTACTCGCTTTTTCGCCCGACGGGCAAACGCACTGGAAAACCATTTTACACAAAAAACAGTACTCGCAGGATGATGAGGGCACCTTTTCCTCCTTTTTCCTGATGCGTAATGCCGACCGGCTGCGATTTTTTTTCAACGACGAAATCAAATACGAAAATACGTGCAGCGAATACGTACTGAGCGTGGTCGGCGAATTCGACCGCAACAGTTTGCTCAATACCCTCAACCAGAACCTGCGCCTTCGTTTTCGCGATGCCTTGCAAATGAACGCCACCGAATGCCTCGTTCCCTCCGAATTCAGAGGGCGCTTGAAATTGGTGTTGCTTCGATTTTAACTGGCGCTAAATGCTTACCACATGCAATTAAGAACCGCCCTGCTCACCCTCATCCTGATCTCCGGGTTCACCCTGCAATGCAACATCTGCGATTGCCCTTCCATTGACGGATCCTATTTTGACATCAAGGGAATGGAATTAATCCATTACAAACAGGTGGATGCCTGCTGTCAGGCTCCCATGACGGAAAATGAAGCGGCTACTTTTTCCAATTACAAAGCATTGTCGCTGGAATATCAGGTAGACTATTACGGCGAAAACTGCCGACACCCCCATTTTCCCGATTTTTCCCTGATAAATTCGGCCATGGCCTGCTCCTGCGCCTACAACGGCGTAGCAGGCTCCAAAAATGAAAAAATCACTTCACTGACTGTCATCACGCTCAACGATTTCGATGCCCAACACCTCGCCAATGATACGATCAACGATCTGCTGAGCGCCAATGTTGATGGAGAAATCCGCGATTTAACCGAATTTCTGGCTACCGATACGTCCCTGATTTATTCCGAAGCCATGTACCTGAAATTAAAAAAAGCTCCCGAACTGAATGAGGAATTCAAGGTGAAAGTGCGGCTGGAATTATCCACGAGTGAAGTGTACGAAGCGGAAAGTGTGCCGGTTAAAATCAGGAACTAAGCCTCATTTCTTCTTTTTCTTCTTCATCCAGCCTTCCGCCTGCTCGATTTCGAGCATCACGGCTTTCCATTTATCCGACTCGGCTTTGGTGAGCGCCAGGGTTTCCTGGTATTCGTTTTGCGCAATTTTGAGTACCTTGATCGGGTTGTGGAGGAATTGCTCGATCTCGCTCAACATGGGCTTTTCCTCCTCGCTGCAAAACGAAACCGCCAACCCCTTCTTTTCTCCCCGACCGGTTCGGCCCACGCGGTGCACGTAATTTTCGGCCACATCCGGCAGGTCGTAATTCACCACATAATCCACGTCGGGAATATCAATGCCGCGGGCGCTGACATCGGTAGCAATCAGTACCTTGACTGTTCCGCGGCGAAATTGCTCCATCACCGCCAGTCGGTCGGTCTGCGCCTTGTCGCCGTGAATGGCGCTGCTCTCAATGCCGACCCGGGCAAGGGCTTTGACCACGCGTTCGGCGCGTACCTTGGTGCGCACAAAAACCAGGATTTTACGGTCGGCATTTTCATTAATCAGTCGCTCGAGGAAAAAACGCTTGTCGTCCATGCCGACAAAAGCCACCGAATGATCAATGTTTTTTGCCACCGGGTCTTTGGGCGAAAGCTGGATGCGAATGGCACGGGTAACCAGTGAGTAGGCCAGGTCCTTGATCGTTTCGTTGATGGTGGCGGAGAAAAACAGCGTCTGACGTTTTTTGGGCAAAAATTTGATCAGGTCGCGAATGTCGCGGATAAAGCCGAGGTCGAGCATGTGGTCGGCTTCGTCGAGCACCAGCATTTCCACACCGCCCAGTTGGATGTAACCCTGACTGACCAGGTCGAACATCCGGCCGGGGGTGGTGACCAGAATGTCTATCCCTTTTTCCAATCGCGCAATTTGCGGCCCCTGTTCCACGCCACCGAAGGTACAAAAAGTGCGTACCCGGGTGTGCCGGGCAATTTTTTCAAAAACTTCCGTGATTTGCAAAGCCAGTTCGCGCGTCGGTTCCATAACCACACACTTGATGCCCTCCGATCGGGCCGACGATTTTTTATCGTGTAAAAGATGGATGATCGGAATAGCAAAAGCGGCGGTTTTGCCGGTGCCGGTTTGGGCAATGGCCAGCACGTCTTCGCCTTTCAAAATGGGTGGAATGGCCTTGAACTGAATATCTGTCGGCCTGCGAAACCCCATTTCAGCGAGGTTGCGCTTGATCTCCGTTGCGATGCGGTAGTCTTCGAATTTCATTTCGAGGCGGTCTAAAATTTTTTCAATGGATGCTTTTGCTGTCTTTTTGGCTTCGGATTCGTTAAATTTTTCGCCTTAGGCTTCGGCTATGACTGCAAAATTCGCCTTTCCTCGCTCAAAAATACAGTCAAAATCATTCCTTCAAAAAACATTAGACCGCCTCGGAATCAAAAATGCACCCAGCCCTGGGCTTTGATGTCGTGCAAATTGCCGCCGGTAGTATGTAGTTTGATGCCGTCTTTGGCCTCGATAATTTCACCGGCGATGTAAATATCGGGCAAAAACTTCACCTTGTCCACGTCTTGCGGGCGAATAGTGAACAGCAGTTCGTAATCCTCCCCGCCGTTGAGCGCGCAGGTAATGGGATCGAGTTTAAATTTCAGGGCCAGCATTTGTGCCTCCTGATTGATCGGCACCCCGCTTTCTTCAATGAGCGCGCCTACCTTGCTTTGTTTACAAATATGAAAAATTTCGGAGGCCAGTCCGTCGGAAATATCAATCATGGACGTAGGTTTCAGGCCGATTTTCCGGAATGCCTGCACCACATCGAGGCGGGCTTCGGGTTTGAGCTGGCGGCCTACGGCGTATTGTTGGTTTTCGAGATCGGGTTGCACATCGGGGTTTTCCTGCCAGATGCGTTTTTCGCGTTCGAGCAATTGCAGGCCGAGGTAGGCGCCGCCGAGTTCGCCGCTGATGCAAATCAGGTCGCCGGGTTGGGCGCCGTTGCGGTACACCAATAACTCTTTTTCACATTGGCCGATGGCGGTAATACTGATGGTCAGTCCTTTGGGCGAGGAGGTGGTATCGCCCCCAACCAGATCCACTTCATAAGCCTTGCAGGCGGCGCGAATGCCATCGTATAATTCATCGAGCGCTTCCACCGAATACCGATTGGACAAGGCAATAGACACGAGAATTTGTTTGGGCAGGGCGTTCATGGCGCAGACATCGGACACATTGACGGCCACGGCCTTGAAGCCCAGGTGTTTGAGCGGTGTGTATGCCAGATCGAAATGAATGCCTTCAACGAGCAGATCGGTACTGACGACCGTACACATAGGACCGTTATCAATCACCGCTGCGTCGTCGCCCACGCCGGTGAGCGACGAAACTTGACGCAAGGGGAAATCGCGGGTAAGGTGCTCGATCAATCCGAATTCGCCGAGGGTATTTACATCGGTACGTTGCATGGCGGTACTAGGAATTGGGTGAAACGGTTTTTTTATTCAAACGGGGTAAAAGTGCCAGCGAAAGAAATCCTGCGACGAAATTGTAAAAAATCTGCACGGCGAAAAACGAAATGTTGGCATACGAAAATCCGTCGGCGCCCTGAACGCCATACAAGGCCAGACTCGCGATACACAGTGCATGATACGTGCCCATGCCACCGGGAGAAGGAATAACAAATCCGAGGGTACCAAACACAAAGATCATCAAGGCAGCGCCGGGGTCGAGGTGTTCCGTGGGCGGAAAAGCTTTCAGGCTGAAAAGGCATTGCAGGTAAAACATGAACCAAATGCCCAGCGAATAAGCGGTAAACAAGCCTGGATTTTTCAGTTTGAGTACACTGCGCAATCCGTCGGAAAATCCTTTGAGCAGTTGAAGCACTTTTTGTACAATCAGCACTTTGGCTAATTTTTTTCGAAAAAAATAGACCAAAAACAGCCCGAGAACACCCGCCCCCAGTAAACCCATTACCAGCGGCTGTTGAAAAAAGCCCGTTTTACCCGTTTCTGAGTCGCTGTTTTGTGAAATAAATGCCCAAAGCGTATCGCCTTCCACCAGGAAAGTAAGGCCGACAATCGCGGCCAGACATAAAAAATCCGTCAGGCGATCAATGACCAGGGTACCCATGACTTTTTCGACCGGAATTTTTTCGTAGCGTGCAAAAGAGCCGGCGCGGATGACCTCGCCCATGCG
>JANRLZ010000256.1:0-7652 GCA_033762055.1 Saprospiraceae bacterium | reverse complement strand
AGACTTGCCGGCTGGTTTGTATGTTTTGGTAAAGTCCTCGGGAAAATCAAGACAACGAAACGTTTCTAAAATTTTTGTCATTAAATAAATGCGCCATGAACAGGCAATTATTCCTGTGCTGTTTTTTTCTGGCCGGGTATGCGCTTTATGCGCAACGCCCTCCGGTCAATACCGTGTATATTGAGGCTTTAGGATTGGCAGGGTATCATTCATTCAACTATGAACGGGTTCAATACCTCAATGAAAATCACACGCTGTTGTTAGGCGGCAATCTCGGGCTTGGTTTATTGCGTTATGATCTTGTAAAAGGGATTGCTTTGCCTTTCCGCCTGCACCTATGCGCCGGCAAACGCAGTTTGTTTGCCGAACTTGGACTGGATTACCTTATTTATAAGTACAAGGTACCCAGTGCGCTTCATCCTGGTAGTTACAACTACAATTTAAACTATGCTCGCTGGTTTATTCATGCAGGCGCCCGTTATCAACCTAAAAAAGACGGACTGTTCCTAAGGGCTTATGTTTTTCCCATAGAAACAAATGGCAGTAATGGTTCGATTTTGTACATCATGGGAGAACAAAGTGGATACAAGTTGAATCGGAAGGGAATCAAATACGCCTGGTGGGGCGGTCTATCCATGGGCTGGACATTTTAGACCATATATTATGCTGATACGCTTGATGCTACTCTCTTTTTTAGCGTTAAATCCTGACGCTACATTTGCCCAACGTATTGCCAGGCACACCATTTATGCGGAGGCCAAGGGGCCGGGCGGCAACTATTCCTTTAATTATGAGAGGATTTGGCCACTGCGAACGGATCGTATTGTTTTACTTGGAGCAAGCGTCGGATATTCGTATCTTGACTATGATCGCGTAAGCATCGAAGCTCGTGGTCATATTTTCCCGCTGCGCCTCAATTTATGCGCCGGGTGGCAATATTATTACATGGAATTCGGCGGCGATTTTGTATTTTTCCGCTATAAAGACAAAGATAATAGTTCGTTTGACCCGGTTGGCGGCAATGGCTTTTTTCTACACGCCGGCCTGCGTTTTCAGTCTAAACACAGCGGTTTGTTTGCGCGCGCCTTTATTATGCCGGTAAAGGTCAGCAACGGCAACCGTGATTTTTTGGACTTTTACGGACGCCATAAGCCGGAAATTCTTGCCTATCAAGGCAAGTCTTATCTGTGGTGGTACGGCGTGGATTTAGGCTGGAGTTTCTAATTATGTAGGGTGTCCCTGTAAAAGGCCCAAAAGCAGCCAATCGGAATAAAATTTGATTGGCTGCTTTTGGGCCTTTCACAGAGACACCGACGCCTACACCAGCACTTCCGGTACAAACTGCTTGTAAACACCCGCTTCCATTTTGGCCCGCACGGCCGAGAAGGCATCGAGGGTAATTTGAATATCCTCTTCCGTATGCGCCGCCGTGGGAATGAGGCGAAGAATTATCATGCCTTTGGGGATAACCGGATATACTACGATGGAGCAAAAAACGCCGTAATTATCACGCATGTCTTTCACCAGCGCCATGGCTTCTTCCACTTCGCCGTGCATATACACCGGTGTGACACAGGTGTTGGTATCGCCAATGTCGAAGCCGCGTTCTTTGAGTCCGCCTTGCAGCAGGCGCACATTGTACCAGAGTTTTTCGCGGAGTTCGGGTTTGTCGCGCAACAGTTCAAAACGTTTTAGCAGGCCTTCCACTAAAGGCATGGGCAGCGATTTGGCAAAAATCTGGCTGCGCATGTTGTATTTCAGGTACTGAATGATTTCGGGTTGAGCGGCAAGGAAACCACCGATCAGCGCCATGCTTTTTGCAAAAGTGCTGAAATAGATGTCCACATCGTCGGTCACGTTTTGTTCTTCCGCAGCGCCGGCGCCGGTTTTCCCGAGCATGCCAAAACCATGTGCATCGTCAATAAAAAGGCGGAAGCCATATTTTTCTTTCAAGGTGCAAATCTCGCGGAGTTTACCCTGATCGCCGCGCATGCCGAATACGCCTTCGGTGATCACCAGGATACCGCCGCCGCTTTCGTCGGTGAGGCGTTTGGCGCGTTCGAGGCATTTTTCGAGACTGGCAATGTCGTTGTGCGTGAATGCAAAACGTTTGCCCATGTGCATGCGCACGGCATCTACAATGCAGGCGTGGCTTTCGGCGTCGTACACCACCACGTCGTGACGGGTAAGCAACGCGTCAATGGTTGACAAAACGCCCTGATAACCGTAGTTAACCAACAGGCCGGCGGGTTTGCCTACGTGGTTGGCGAGTTGCGTTTCGAGTTGATGGTGCAATTGCGTGTCGCCGCTCATCATACGCGCGCCCATCGGGTAGGCGAGGCCCCAGCGGGCGGCTGCTTCGGCGTCGGTTTTACGTACTTCGGGGTGATTGGCGAGGCCGAGGTAATTATTAATGCTCCAGCAAACCATCTCCTTGCCCTGGAATGTCATGCGGTTTCCGAGTTCACCCTCAAGTTGGGGGAACATGTAGTAGCCTTCTGCCACATCGGCGTATTTGCCCAGCGGGCCGGCTTGTTTGTAAATGCGTTCGAATAAATCCACTTCTTGGAAATGATGAGTGATGAATGATGAATGATGAATCGGGGTAATCAGGCATTGGTTTCTACGTCCTCTTCTTCCATAAATCCTTGCTGGATCATCCACTTGTCGCTGAAGAATTTGGTCACGTATTTGGAACCGTGGTCGCTGAACAACAGCACCACTACGTCGTCTTCGTTCAATTCGTCCTGAATTTGTTCCAGCGCCTGGAGGGCGGCGCCGCTGGAGTAGCCGACCATCATCCCTTCCATACGCGCCAGCTCACGCGAGCGAAGCGCGCTGTCTTTGTCGGTCACTTTGATAAAGCGGTCAATGAGGTCGAAATCCATGTTGCCGGGAATGATATTTTTCCCGGTTCCTTCGATGCGGTAGGGGTAAATTTCTTTTTCGTCGTACACACCGGTTTCGTGGTATTTCTGCAAAACCGATCCGTAGGCATCCACGCCGATAATTTTGAGTTGCGGGTTTTGTTCGCGCAGGTAACGACCCGATCCGCAGAGTGTGCCTCCCGTGCTGGCGCTGCCGATGAGATGGGTGATGCGGCCTCCGGTTTGTTCCCATATTTCGGGGCCGGTGCTGAGGTAATGCGCTTCGCCGTTTTCGGGGTTATAGTTTTGGTTGATGTAGTAGGCGCCGGGAATTTCCTTTGCGAGTTGTTCGGCGCGGCGGTAATAGGAATTCGGGTCGTTGGGTTTGGCTTCCTGCGGGCAAAGGTGTACCTCGGCGCCCATGGCCTTGAGGTTGTTGAGTTTGTCTTCGCTGATCTTGCTGGTGACGGTCAGCACGCATTTGTAGCCCTTGATGGCGGCTACCATGGCAAGACTGAAACCGGTATTGCCGCTGGTTGCGTCTACTACCGTACCGCCGGGCTTGAGTTTGCCAAGTCGTTCGGCGCGTTCGATCATGTGAAGGGCAATACGGTCTTTAGCGCTCAAGCCGGGGTTGAAGGCTTCAATTTTCGCATACACGGTAGCAGGAATGTGCATTGCGATGTTGTTCAGACGGATGAGCGGGGTCTTGCCAATTGTTTCAAGGATGTTGTTGAAAACCATGCGCCAAAGACTTTTTAGAGATGAAAAACAGGTGAAATCGGGGGCAAAAGTAGATAAAAAACCCTGTAGGAAGGCAACACTTTCAATAAATGTAAAATTAACAAAAAAAATCTTGTGTAGTGTTTTGAGTATCCGAACGAGTATCTACCTTCGTGCGCCTTCGCCGAACATTTGTTTGTTTTGTGAAGGTTTGCTAAATCGTTTCACTTTAATAAAACACACACTATGCTCATTTTACTGACCGCCGTGGCGGCCATTGCGTTCGTACGACTCTATCCGCAATTGGTCACCTATTTTAACTCGTTGACTGCTAAGTAAGGCTAACCAGGTTAACGTAATCCCTCACCCGATTTGGCACTTCAAAAAATTCAATCTGAGCCATCCCGTTCCTCCCCGGTGATGGCTCATTTTTTTAAGAAACTGTTTTAAAACCCCTGACGGGTGATAAGCCACATTTTTTGCCGCCATGCAGCGGCTGTTTTTTCGGCAATAGGACAAGGCTATTCCCTCAAAAACAAGTCTTGCCTGACGGCAAAACCGGCGGCTTCTCCCCTCGCCAGGGGTTTTAAAACAGTTTCTAAGCCCAACCTCAAGACTTAAAATTCAATGACCAGTCCGTCGTATGCCAGCTGAACGCCGGTCGGAAGAATCGGATTGAGGTCGGCTGCCTTTCCCATGTGGTGACTCACGTGGGTCAGCCAGGCGCGCTGCGGGGCAATTTTTCTGACCAGTTCCAGGCTTTCATCCAGGTTCATGTGCGTTGGATGTTCATTGTGGTGCAAGGCGGTTACGATCAGGTATTGAACGCCCTGCAATTTCTCCAATTCTGCCTCGGCAATATATTTGACGTCGGTCAGGTACGCCATTTTGTCAAAACGAAAACCGAGGATAGGCAATCGGCCATGCATCACCTCCAGCGCCTGCGCCCGCACCGATCCGAATTCCAGTACGCTGTTTTTTCCGATAGGAACCAACTCAATACGCGGCAAACCCGGAATATAGGCCGAAAAAACGTATTCAAAACGTTTACGCACTTCCTCCGCCACCCTCGGGAGGGCATATACCGACATCGCTTGGCCCGACCGGTAGTTAAACGGCCGAATATCATCCAGCCCGATCACGTGGTCATTATGTTCGTGGGTGAGCACAATCGCATCCAGATGCTTTACCCCGTGGCGCAGCATTTGCTGGCGGAAATCGGGGCCGGCGTCAACCAGCACGTTGACCGGGCCTTCGGAAATCAGCACCGAAGCCCGCAAGCGGTTGTCCAAAGGATCGGCAGACGTACAAACGGCGCATTCGCACCCGATAACCGGCACCCCCTGCGAGGTACCGGTGCCGAGAATGGTAATTTTCACAACGGCGAAGGTACGCTGCGATCCTGAATTTTGTCCGCACAAGCCGCGATGAAGCAGCCGGCTTGATGCAAATGCGCAACATGCTCTAATTTTGCCACACCATGCAACATCGTATCCCGGTATTTTTCTTCCTGATTCTCCTGCTGTTCGCTTGTGCCCGTCAGGGCGCTCCGACCGGCGGCCCCAAAGACAGCACGCCGCCTTTGGTAGATACCAGCGCCAGCACCCCCAATTTTTCTACAAATTTTGACAAAAAACGCATTGAACTCAAGTTTGACGAATGGGTCACACTCTCCGATCCGGCGACACAGGTCGTCGTTTCACCGCCCTTGGCCAAACGCCCCGAAGTGCTGCTGAAAGGAAAATCTGTGGTCGTGGTGTTTGATAAAGCCGAAGAACTGCGGCCAAATACAACTTACACCATCAATTTTGGAACAGCCGTCAAGGATTTTCGCGAAGGGAATGTGGCCAAAGACCTGCGTTTTGTGTTCTCAACCGGCGATTTTATTGACAGTCTCCGTTTTCGGGGGGCCGTAACCGATGCTTTTACCGGCGACCCGGTCGAAAACGTGTCGGTTATGCTGTATGAAAACCTCGCTGACACCGCTATTAAAAAAGAACGCCCCTATTATTTTACCCGAACGGATAAAAGCGGCATTTATACCTTTGAAAACCTCAAGGCCGGCGTTTTCCGGGCCGTAGCCATCGAAGACGCCGACCAAAATCTGCGCTGGGCAGGCGAAACGGAACGCATGGGTTTTGCCGACAGTACGGTAATACTGCGTGATACGGTACTCCCTGCCTTGCGATTTTCGCTGTTCAAACCATCCCCCGCTTTTCGCGTTTCCAGCGCAAATACCGGTCGCTACGGACTCGTTTCACTGGTTTTTAACACACCGCTTGAGAACTATTCCGTTCAACCGCTTGCACCGGTTGATCCGCTGGTTACGATGGAAAAAAAAACCGATTCCCTGCTATTCTGGTACGATTTGCCGGTTGATACCGCCTGGAGCCTGGTGTTTTCCTATCAAAATGACAGCGCGGTTCAGGTATTGGATACATTTGTTGTAAAAAAACAGTCGCGCAGCAATTTTATACAAAATCACCGGATCGGCTTTGCCGACGCCGCGCCGACACAGAGCCCGCAAGGCCGGGGCCGAAATGCCGGGACTCCTGCCGTGGCGACGCCTCAGCCGGTAAAAACCCTGAACCAGAGTTCGACCCGAAACGCTGCCCTGTTGTTCAATTATCCGGTTGTTGCATTCGATACGGCCTTGTGGCAGTTGCTGCTCGATTCCTTACCACAACGTGATTTTGACGTGCTCCCCGATACACAAACCGTGCGCGGCCTGCAATTAAAATTTAACTGGAAAGCCGGAAAAAATCATACCCTTACCCTGTTGCCCGGTGCTGTAACCGATTTTTGGGGCAATTCCAATACAGACACCCTGCGGCGCATTTTCAATGTATTGTCGGAAAAACAAATGGGCGCACTGATGATAAAAATATCCGGACTCCGTGCCGGGGCCGGGTATATTTTTCAACTGCTGAATGGTACTACCCTTGTTTCGGAGCAGCAATTCACCGCCGAAACAGCCGAAAAAGCCTTAAAATTCACGGAGTTGCAGGTAGCTGCCTATTCCATACGGCTCATTGACGATCGCAACGGAAACGGTCGCTGGGATACCGGCGATTTTGCCGTAAAACGCCAGCCCGAGCCGGTTTTTGGAAAAAAACTCGACCCGCTCCGCGCCAACTGGGAAGTAGAAGCCGATCTGAATATTCAGCCGGAAAGTCCGCAGCAGAAAAAAAGGAATTAGGACGGTGGACGGTGGACGACTTACGGCGGACGGTTAACGGTGGACGGCTTACGGTGGACGGTTAACGGACTTCGCGTTCGAGTGCGTCGAGTACTTGTTCAGCCATGTGGTAAGTGGTTTCCATTTGCTCGAGGGGAGCCTGGCCGCCGTAAATGGCCTGTTCGCAAGTGTGCCAGATGGAAAGCAGGGCCTGCGTCCGGATTGGCGTTGCGCCGCGCACCAAAAGGTGGCGGCTTACATCCGAGTCGTTGAGTTGCGCCGGTTCGAGCCCCAAACGCGCGGATAGCCAGCCGCGCAAAGCCCGAAAAAGTTCATCGTAAAATTTTCGAGGATCATCACTTTGCAGCAAACGACCGGCTTCTGCTAGGCGTTGTTTCGCTTGATGAACTCCCGTTGGAGCAGTTGCTTTAACCTGGGGCGCAGGAGCGCGCAGCGGTTTGTTTTTTTTCTTTTTAAACCAGACAAAGATGCCCAACAACAGAAACGGAAGCGCCAAAACGCCCCAAAAGATCGGCGAATGAAACCATGTCGCGACTTTTTCTAAAAAATCAGGTTCCTGGGGCAGCGCCTGGATATTCGTGGTTTCGGGAATTTGTCCGGGCGGTTGGTAATTTTTACCAGGTGTCACCGAAAACCGGATAGATTCGGCTTTCAACGAACAGAAACGGTTGCTGTCAACGTCAAAATAAGCGAGTTCCGGTCTGATTTCCATCATACCGGTATCCTTGGGCAACACGACGTATTCAAATTTTTTTCGGTGCAAGATTTCCGTTTCGCTCTCATATTCTTCTTCCTCCAAAATACGCGGTTCAAAAATTTCACACCCCGGCGGCACGCTGATCTTCGGAGCGGCAAAACGCCGG
>JANRLZ010000255.1:0-3432 GCA_033762055.1 Saprospiraceae bacterium | reverse complement strand
CCACATCGGTTTCAACGCGTACGTACACCTGCGGCGAGGAGGTTTGCTGTCCGCCTTCATCAGTGGCGAGCGCCGTGAGCAGGTATTCGCCGGCAGGCACATCGGTCCAATTGAAAAAGTAGGGAACGCCGTCGTTGTCTTCGCCGATTTTGTCGCCGTTGGCAAAAAATTCGACCAGCGGTACGTTGCCTTCTGCATCGCTTGCCGTGGCTACCAGTGTGATCTGGGCCGGCGCGGTGTACACACTGCTGTCGGCCGGATTAAGCAGGCTGACCTGCGGAGCGGTATTAACCAAAACAATCACCTCCACCGGGGCCGACACGCTGCGGGCGCCCAGGTTGTCGGTCGCGCGGGCTGTCAGGATATGAATGCCTGCCGGGGCATTGTCCCATACAAAAGCGTAGGGCGCGCCATCCACGTCTTCATAAATTTTTTGGGCGCCGTTGAAAAATTCCACGACCGATACGGTTCCGTCCATGTCATTGGCTTCGGCGCTGATGGCGATGCTGGCGGGGGCGGTGTACATGCTGTTGGGGGCAGGCGAGGTGATAACAATGCCGGGCGCGAGATTGCTTTGTTCCTGGTACAGTTGCAACACTTCTGTGTCGCCAAGGGCGCGTTCCCAGAGAATGAGTTCGTCGAGCGCCCCGTCGTGTACCCAGTTTTCATTTTCATCCACATAGGCGCCGATAACAAACCGGTCGCTGACCAGGCCGGCATACACGATGTCGCCGTTTTGGGCTGTGCTGCTGTTTTTCAACTGGCCATTGACGAAAATTTTCAACACCGCGCCGTTGTAAGTGGCGGTGACATAATACCATTCGCCGAGGATGAAGTTTTCGGTATCGGTCAGGTACGTCATGGCCGAGGCGTTTTCTGTCATTAGCGCGATGGAAAAACGTTGATCGCGGGTACCAAGCGCCCAGCCTTTTTCGAAGGGGCCGGTATCCTGGATATTACCGATAAAACCGCCCCAGGTATCGGCGGCGTTGACTTTCACCCAACTGCTGACGGTCATTTGTGCGACAGGCAACCCGAGTGCGGCATCTGCACCGCTGCGCACGGTGATGGACTGGCTGTTGTCGAAACTGGCTACCTGGCCGCGTACGGGTTCGTCCTGCGGGAAAGTAACGCCCGTGGGTGGCACCGTGCCGTCGAAGCCGTGTCCGGTAGCATCCATGGCATCGCCGTTGAAGTGCCACCAGGCGATGGGTTCGAGCGAGAGCGGCATTTGGCCGTTTTGCGCGTAAAAAGCCATGGGTTCACTCCAGTCGCTCCATTCCAGATTTTGATCGCGGTAACGCACACGAATCCAGTTTTTACCCTGAAAAACCTGGGTGGAATCTAATTTTATCTGAAAAATATTAACCCCTGCCATTTGGTCTATGGGTGAAAAATAAGCCGCGCTTTCGATCTGATAATAATTTTCAAAATCGCGTTTCAGATCCAGCATCAGGTCGTTGTCAAAGTTCCCCGAAGCGCCCGCCACCTGAAACTGGGTGGAATTATTCAATTCGCCGACCGGCGAAAAATAGGGCGAGCCTTCAAAGGTAAAAGGCAGGGTAACCAGGGTGTCGGCCAATGGCAGCATGTCAGGTCGGGCGGGCTGCGGTTTGCCGAGGTAACGGTGAAACCGGTCAATCAGCACATTCGGCATCGTATATTCAAAGTTACCGGTGGTGTAACATTCCACCTCCATCGTTCCGGCGTCGAGATCAATATCCATGATCTGATAGGTCGAAACATCGAACGAGCGTTGCACGTCGGGGTAGTCCTGTTCCTCGTTTTCATTCCAGTTCTGCACCAGTCCGCCGCCGCCGCTGATGACCTCCCACAGCGACGAATCGCGGTTGCTGCCGCGGGCGTACATGTGCGAGTGACCGGAGGTGTACATGGCTGCTTTTTCGGAGGCGCGCAGGGTGGGAATTATTTGCTCGCGGATGTAGGCCGAGCCGTCGGACACCCAGTTTTCGCAGCGCAGCGGGTGGTGTGCCGTTCCGAAAATCATGCCTACCGAGGGATCGGCATTGGCGGTTTGCACCACATCTTCCAGCCAGTCGGTTTGTCGGCTCCACCACTCATTGGAATTCAGCATACAAAACAACACCTTGCCGACGCGAAAGGCGTAGTAATGCTCGCCATCCTGTCCGGCCATGTTGTTGTAAATCAGAGCCGGGTCGTCGAATTCGAAATGCGGAAAATAGAGTGAAAGGTCGCTGTTCTGGTAATACTCGTGGTTGCCGATCACCGTCATGGTCGGGATGTTGGCCGACAAAACGCTGAGCGGGTCGAAGTGCATGGAGGAATAGAGCGCCAGGGTGCCCTGATCTACGTTGTCGCCCTGTTTGAGGATAAGGTGGACGTTGTCTTCGATATTGGAGCCGTATTTTTCAATGAGTTTGGCCTTGGCGGCATTGAACGTTGTGGTGGCGTTGCCGGGGTGCTGGGTGTCGCCGACGATCAGCACCCGCACATGTCCGCCGGCAGTGGCCGGGTCAGGGTAGGTACGAAACCGCGCGACAGGAGAAACCTGCGTGCCGGATTTTACCTGATAAAAATAAGCCGTATTGGGTTGTAAATTATCAAGTTTGACCCGGTGCCAGAGGTTGTTGGCAGCAAAAGTGTGTACATCGCCACTTGCCACGTTGTTCAACGCATCGGGCGATTCGCCCCACAACACAGTGCTTTCCGTGTCGGCAGCGGTGCGCCAGCCGATCCAGATCGAGTGGTCGGTGGCCGATTGCAGGTAGGGCTTGAGCGTTTGCGCGGGGAGGAAGACAGGCGACAAAAAAAGACTGCAAACAAGCAGACGGGCAGGCAGGTGCTTTTTCATCAAAACAGTAAAATTGGTTGCAGGGCGAAGAACGGGTTTTTTCTGAAAAGCGGTGTCGCAAACACACTGCCGGGCGAACGGTGTTGAACCTCCGGGGGTGTGGCGTATGCGTTCTATCCGGTCGCAGACGGGTAGGGCAGGCATACGCCATCAAAAAGTTAAAATTATCTTAAAACCGGGACAGCCGGTAAACCCTGCTGCAGTTGGTGGACGTCAGGCAAACAAACGCGTTCGATTTTTTCATTTTCTAAAATTTTCACACCATGCCCAAACTATTGCAAAACCGCATTTCGCGGACCATTGAAGCAGAAAAACTGCAAGCCATTGAAACCGCTATTCAAACCATTCTGCAACACCTCGGCGAAGCCACCCCGATTACCAACGCCGAACTGACTCCCCTGTCGAAACTCGGCGCCTCTTCCAAAGTGGGGGCCGATCAGGTGTTCGGCCTCCTGCAATCGGCTCCTTCCTTTCTCGAACCGCAACAGAGCGTCGTGGAAATCGAAAAAGACAAGGTGATCTTCGAACAATTGGGGACCATTCGCAACTGGCTCAGCCCGGTTCTTGCCTGGCTCGATCGGGAACAGCAATTGGCCGGC
>JANRLZ010000254.1:0-11682 GCA_033762055.1 Saprospiraceae bacterium | reverse complement strand
TATCGGCGAAAAAGGCGTTCCGGCATCGGAAATTGCACAAATGGTAGTCGTTGACTTTGCCAAAAAAGGTCAATTTGTGGACGTGCAAAAAGCCTTCTTTTTGCATAGTGAAGAAATAAAAAGCCCCATGCGTGCCGATGTAGCTGCTTTTTCCGAGAAACAGGACATGGAAAAGATAAAAGCAGGCTTGAGTGAAAGTAAAGAAACAGATTGGAACACCCTTATTGTCGGTATGTAACGGGAATGTCACTTGTAAGAGTGATGAAGGTCATGTAATCAGATAGCGTGGCAGGCGTTGATTTTACGTTGGTACGGTAAAATTTCCATCCTATGCTTAAAAAAACTGCATGGGCCGTACTCGGCCTTTTTTTACTCGCCCAACTTGTACAACCTGATGTAAAGAACCCCGCGGTAGATCCGGCAGCCGACCTGGAACAGGTCTTCAATCCACCCGGAGAAGTAATGACCGGGTTGAAAACTGCCTGTTACGACTGTCATTCCAACCAGACCCGCTACCCATGGTACAGCCGCCTGTCACCTGTATCATGGTGGATTTCGCAACACGTCAAGGAGGGAAGGGAACATTTGAATTTTTCTGAAATAGGACGCCTGTCTCCCGCTGATTGTGCGGAAGCGCTGGGCGAAGCCGCCGAAACAATTCAGGAAGGGGAAATGCCTTTGTCCAGCTACACATGGCTGGTAATGCATCCGGAAGCAAATCTGACAGATAATCAGCGTAATACCCTAGTGGCATGGCTGACTGCCAACAGCGGCGGAATCAAAGAAGGAAAAAACGAAAAAGAATACAACGAAGATTGATTGCCGGCCATCTCGACAGGGGCGGTGAATCTCGTTGAACAATGAAATAATGATGAGAATACTGTTTATTACCCTGTTGTTATCGTGGGCCCATCTGCTCCCGGCAACTCGTGTGTTGGCAGGATACGGTCAGCCGGTGGCTACCATATCAGCTGCACTGCGTCTGGCCCTTCCCGGCGACACAATCATAGTCGCTCCGGGCGTGTACAGGGAGGGCAATCTAAAGATTACCAAACCCCTGGTTCTGATCGGCCTTCATTTTCCGGTAATAGACGGTCTGCATCAGTGTGAAATGATCACCGTAACCGCCTCGGATGTCACCATTTTCGGATTTGAGATCCGCAACAGCGGTCAACTCAGCACGCTTGATGTAGCCGGTATCAAGGTGCTTTCCTCCGACCGGGTTCTGATTGAAAACAACCGGCTGCGCGATTGCAACTTCGGCATTTATCTTTCCAATACCAATGATTGTCGCGTTACGCGCAACGATGTGCAGGGCATTCTAAAAGAGGAACAAAACAGTGGAAACGGCATCCATTTGTGGAAAGCCGCCCGGGCATTGATCGAGGAAAACCATCTTTCCGGGCATCGTGACGGCATTTATTTTGAATTCGTTACCGATTCGGAAATCCGGTATAACCACAGCGAACAAAACATGCGGTATGGGTTGCACTTTATGTTTTCCCACAATGATCATTATCACCACAACCGATTTCACCACAATGGCGCCGGGGTGGCCGTGATGTATTCCCGGCAGGTGCGCATGACCGAAAATGAGTTTGGGTATAATTGGGGGAGCAGCGCTTATGGTTTGTTGTTGAAAGATATTTCCGACAGCCATATCTGGAAAAATACTTTTGAGTACAATTCAGCCGGCGTGTACATGGAAGGCGCCAGTCGGATTACCCTCGAACAAAATCAGTTTCGGGCGAATGGCTGGGCGCTGCGCGTTCAGGCCAGCTGCGATGCAAACATTGTGCGGCAGAACAACTTTTCAGGCAATTCATTCGACGTATCTACCAACGGCAGCCTGGTACTCAACACCTTCGACGGCAACTACTGGGATCGCTACGAGGGATACGACCTCAATCGCGACGGCATTGGCGATGTTCCCTTCCGCCCGGTCAGCCTCTACGCCGTTGTGGTGGAACGTATGCCGTTCGGATTATTGCTCATGCGCAGTTTGATGGTGTATCTGATGGATAAAGCCGAAAAAATCATCCCTTCGCTTACCCCCGAAAAACTCATGGATGAACACCCGGTCATGCATGCCCACCCATTGTCACAATGACATTATTAAACAACTTTGATTATGAAAATCAACTTCTTTCTTCGCGTTCTTTTTGGCTTTTCTCTGGTGTTATCACTGACTAACTGCACCAACTCCGCGCCCGGATCGTCTCCCTCCGCCACGGAAAGCGCCGCTGCCGAAGGCGGCCAATCCACGGTGCAAGACAATGATTCTCAGAAAGATGTGGTAAAGGTCGCCGTTGGCAGTAAAGATCACACCACGCTGGTGACCGCTGTCAAAGCCGCTGAACTGGTGGATGTATTGTCGAATGCCGGGCCTTTTACTGTGTTTGCTCCAACCAACGCCGCTTTCGATGCCTTGCCGGCTGGTACGGTAGAAGGACTCTTGAAACCGGATAAAAAAGAAACCCTCTCCGATATTTTACAGTACCATGTTGCTGTGGCTGTGTATAAGCCCGAAATGTTTCAAGATGGCCAGGTGATTTCAATGGCTAACGGCGGTAGCGTAACCATGGGGGTCAAAGACGGGAAAATCACCGTCAACGGCGCCAATGTAATTGCCACCGTACCCGCCAGCAACGGCATTATCCATGTAATTGACGCTGTTTTATTACCCAAATAGATTGATTCGATTGGTTCGATTTTTCGATTGGTTTTTCCTCGCTGCACTCGGAAGGGATTGATTTAATTACCAATCAAATCAATCGAAAAATCGAACCAATCGGAAAATCGAACCAATCGAATCAATCGTATCAATCGTACCAATCGAATGTTTGTGTCTTCTCGTCTTTCCAAGGCATTTGGCAAATTGAAAGTGCTTGACCAGTTGAGCGTCCGGATGGATGCCGGTCAGGCCGTGTCGCTCATCGGGCCGAACGGTTCAGGCAAAACCACGTTCATCAAATGTCTGCTTGGGTTGGTTTTGCCCGACGAAGGTTCGCTGACCTTGAACGGGCAACCCGTCATTGGCGCCTGGGATTATCGGCGATATATTGGATATATGCCGCAAATCGGCCGGTACCCCGACAATATGCGGGTGGGTCAAGTATTTGATATGTTGCGGGAAATAAGAGCCGGCGCTTACGTCCGACTCGACGACGATCTGATGCGGGCTTTTGGCGTGGATAAATTCTCGGGCAAAACCATGCGCACCTTGTCGGGTGGTACCCGGCAAAAAGTGAGCGCTTGCCTGGCTTTTTATTTTGACCCGCAAGTGCTGATACTCGACGAACCGACTGCCGGACTGGATCCCGTATCTTCAGAAATTCTCAAGGAAAAAGTATTGGCAGAAAAGGCGAAAGGGAAATTAGTGCTGGTAACTTCGCATATCCTGAGTGATCTGGAAGAATTGACCACTGATGTGATGTACCTCATCGAAGGCAAACTCCAGTTTTATGAACCCATAGAAACACTCAAAGCCCGCACCGGCGAAACAAAACTCAACCGCGCGCTTGCCACGGTGATGAAAGGAACCCAGAATTAATGCTGCTCATGCTCCGCATTGTCAAATACGTTCTTTACGACATTCTTCACAACCGGATTGTCATTGGTTACACCCTGTTTCTACTGGCTGTTTCGTTGGGTTTGTTCAATCTTGGCGACGATCCGACCAAGGGATTGGCCAGTTTGCTCAATATTGTGCTGATTGTTACCCCCTTGGTCAGCATTGTTTTCGCCACCATCCATTTTTATAACGCTTCCGAATTTATCGAACTGCTCGCAGCCCAACCGGTTCGCAGAAGCGTGATTGTATGGAGTGAATTTTTGGGTCTGGCCGCCGCCATGAAATTATCGGTATTGCTGGGGTTGGGTATTCCTGTTGCCCTGTATGCGCCCAATCCGACGGGCTTGACCCTCCTGGTTGCCGCCATTGGCTTGTCGGTGGTTTTTGTGTCGCTGGCAGTTTTGGCGGCGGTGCTGACGCGCGACAAAGCCAAGGGCATCGGCATCGCGTTGTTGTTGTGGTTTTATTTTGCCCTGTTGTACGATGCGCTGGTACTATTTCTGATGTTTGCCTTCGCCGATTACCCCTTGGAAAAGGCTATGATCGCTGTAGTGGCGCTCAATCCGATTGATCTGGCGCGGGTGGTGGTTATGTTGCAAATGGATATTTCCGCGCTGATGGGTTATACAGGGGCCTTGTTCCGGGAATTTCTTGGAACTGCCTGGGGAATCGCTTTTGCTGTATCTATTTTGCTGTGCTGGATATTTTTGCCGGTATGGTGGGCCTTGCGGGTATTTCGCAAGAAGGATTTGTAGCGAACTGAATTCGAACGGGCGCGGCTGCTTATGTTTGCGGTCTCCCTTCAAAGCCGCAAATGTCCTTTCGCACACATGCAACGCAGACAATTCCTCCAAACCGGCGCTTTGGCCGGCGCAGCCTGGACGATCAGCGCGCCGGTTGCGCTGGCTTCTCCCGGGCACACGGCGCCGCCGTTCAAAATGCACTACGCCCCTCACGACGGCATGTTTCGTCATTCGGCGGGCGAGCATATCCTCGATCAGTTGCGTTTTATGGCCGACCAGGGTTTTACGGCCTTTGAAGACAACGGCATGAGCGGGCGTGAACCTGCCCTGCAATCCAAAATGGGTGAACTCATGGCCCAACTCGGCATCGCGATGGGGGTGTTTGTGGCCCATAAAATATACTGGAACGAACCCAATCTGGCAAGTGGAAAGGCGGATAAACGCGAGGAGTTTCTGGCACAAATCCGTAACGCCGTGGAAGTCGCCAAACGCTGCAATGCTACCTGGATGACGGTAGTGCCCGGCCATCTTGACTTGCGTCTGCACAAGGATTACCAGTCTGCACACGTCGTCGAATCGCTGAAACGCGCCGCCGAAATTCTCGAACCCCACGGATTGGTCATGGTGCTCGAACCGCTCAATTTTCGCGATCACCCGGGCTTGTTTCTTACCGATATTTCACAAGCGTATCTTATTTGCAAGGCGGTGGACAGTCCGGCCTGTAAAATCCTCTTCGACATTTACCATGCCCAGATTCAGCACGGCAACCTGATCCCGAACATTGACCTGGCCTGGGATGAAACCGCCTATTTTCAGATTGGCGACAACCCTGGTCGCAAGGAGCCCACTACAGGCGAGATCAATTACCGTACGATCTTCAAACATCTTCATGCGAAGGGCTACGCCGGCATTCTCGGCATGGAACATGGAAACGCCCGCCCCGGTGCTGAAGGCGAGCAGGCGCTGATAGCCGCTTACCGGGAAGTGGATGGGGGGTGATCCGCCATGCCAAATTTTGATATTTTCGCACCATGATTACTTTTCAAAACAATACCAACTGGTCGCGATTGATCTGGTTGCTGGTGGCAGGCGTTTTTATCGCTGATTTGTTGCTGCCCCGGCAGTTCGATATTGTCTTTGCTTATTTGCTGGCGCACTTTCTGGCTATTTATTTTCGGGAAAAAAGCGACGTTCTGCTTCTCGCGGTGGTTACTACCGTACTGACCATTATCGGTACTGTATTCAAACCGGAAGAAGTGCCGCTGCAACAAATGTTGATGGAACGAGTGCCGCCTATTTTGAGCTTCTGGGCGGCGGCATTTTTTGTGGTGCGATTTATCGTACTGCGCGAGGCCGAAGCGCAACAGGAAGAAAAGTTTGCCGCACTTTTTCAATATGCCACCAGCGGTATTATTCTTACCAATCACGCCGGACAGATCGTGTTGGTGAACCCTGCTGCCGAACAACTGTTTGGTTATCAGGCAGGTGAATTAATCGGAAAAGCCGTGGAAGTCCTTATTCCGGCCCGACTGACCCAGCGCCATACCCAACACCGCGAACAGTTTCACCAGCGGCCTCAACCGCGTAGTATGGGCATTGGCCTGGACCTGAACGGCTTGAAAAAGGATGGCAGCGAATTTCCGGTAGAAGTTAGTTTGAGTCCGTTTAACAGCACCGGTGGCGCTTTTGTCGTCGCGTTTGTGGTGGATAATACCTATCGCAAAAGTTACGAAATTTCGATCCTGGAACAAAGACAGGAACTTGCTCAAATGAGCGATGCGCTTAAAAACCTCAATGAAGGCCTCGAGCAAAAAGTAGCGGAACGGACCACCGAACTCGAAACCGCCAAAAATGAACTGGCAGCCGCACTCAATAAGGAACGCGAGCTGGGCGAATTGAAAAGTCGGTTCGTCAGTTTGGCCTCGCATGAATTCCGCACGCCGCTCACTTCTGTGCTGTCGTCGGCCAGTCTGGCCGGCCAATACGCCGAGCGACAGGATTTTGAAAGCGTAAAAAAACACACCGAACGGATAAAAAATGCAGTGAACGGTCTCAATTCCATTCTCAGCGAATTTCTTTCACTGGGGCGTTTGGAAGACGGACGCGTTACGGTTAATCGGGAAGATGCCAACCTCATGGAATGTGTGGCCGAAATCCACGAGAACCTGAAAAACCTCTTCAAGCCTGGCCAGACTTTCGAACACCTGCACAGCGGCCCGCTGATCGTCCGACTCGATTGTAATCTCACCAAAAACATCCTGATTAACCTGATTTCAAACGCCATCAAATATTCGCCGGAAGGCGCTCCCATTGTGGTGGAATCCCGCGTGGATGCCGGGCATGTTCAAATCAGCGTGCGTGATCGTGGCATTGGTATCCCGGAAGCCGAACAGAAACACCTCTTTGATCGTTTTTTCCGTGCCAGTAATGCAGCCAACAGTACCCAGGGCACGGGGCTTGGCCTCTACATCGTGCAGCGTTATGCCGATATGATGGGCGGAAAAATTACTTTCGAAAGCAAGGCGGAAGAAGGCAGTGTTTTTCGGGTGGATCTGCCGCTTGAAAATTAAAATGCCAATAAAAATTGTACTAATGGTGCATACGCCTTATTCTTGCATCAGAATTAATTATTTTACGCAATTAAATGCAAGATTATGGATCCTTTGTACGCGCCCGATACACCACAAGATTCCATCCCGCAGGAATCCGAAATGGATGCTGCCGCCAAAGAAAAACATGCACGTCGCTTCAACCGGGGGTTGATCTGGTTGGGCGCCGGATTGTTGCTGCTTTTATCCAGTTTTGCCGTTAATTTTCTGCTGTTTCATGCGGGGGGCGATTTTTCCGTCGCCATGTACGTGCTCACTTCATTGGGCATGGTCGGTATCCTGAAGGGCATGGGGGATATTCTGGGTTTCTGAACCAGATGATTCCGAATGAATTTTCCTTATTCCTCGTTGTCAAACCAGACTTTGTAATATTTTTTTCCCTTGTCTTCGTCGAAGCCACGCTCGATTAAATCGCGGCGTCCGTGGACGTAGATATGGAAGTTTTTGTCCAATTTCAACACGCTTTTAAACACTTTGAACTCGCGTTTAACGGCCTGGTTGCTGATATCGAACTTGTCTTCGAGCGGTACCGCATAGGCCTTGGCATACTGTTCCCGGAAATCCCGAAAAGCCTCCTGTTGGTCGGCTTCGGGAAAAAGGGTGCGGGTAAAGTCTTCCACTTCGAAGTGGTCGTTGTCTTTGAAATAATCGCCCGAACGATTGAGTAAATCAATGGTTTCGGTGCGATCAAGCCCGAACTTGACCGGCGCTTTCTGGCTGATAAATTCGCCGGCCAGGCTGATATGATGACGGGTGTTAAAATAGTTGTCTTCGATGGGACGAAGGCGTAAAAATTCGTCTTTCAGAAACGAGCGCTCGTCTTTCTTGCTGACTGAATCTATTGCGCAAATGCGGTAACCCTCGGTTTCATCTAGGTTGAAAATAAGTGCTGCCACCTGCGGTTTGCCGACTGGAATACCTTCTATCACATTCAGGGTAAAAGATTCGGCATTGCGTTCTGTTTTAAAAAACGCGTCTTTTTGCTCCACTTTCCACAATCCGATCGCCGAAGTGGGTTCGCCGCCCAGCACCAGGTCTTCAAAATAAGCGATGAAAAACTCACCGCCCTGCACCTTCGGGTTTTCGGTGTGCAGGTAAAGCATCTGCGCCAGATTGGGGGCTTGTTCCGACAAGGATTCAGGGTTCTGAAACACCTCCATACAACACTGGTACACCGGGTGTTGGCTCACATCTTCCTCGTGATGAAAGTAAAAAAACTCCTCCGTCTTTTCAAAGGGTTTGAGAAAAGCCTGCATCAGCATTTCGTCTACCCCGTCGTGAATCGGGAGCAGGGTTTGCCTGGGAATGGTGATGCCTTCGTAACGGCTTTTGTTCCCCACCCAGGTAGCGGAAAAACGGGACAATCGGGCTGCGGAATAATCGAGCATCGGATGTTTGAATAATGGTAGTTCTGCGGCAAAAGTAAAGCGGCAAAGTGCAAGCCGGTGACACAAGTTTTCAACATTTAACTTCTTGCCAAAGCCAATTATCGGCGAAGCGGGTATGCGCAATTTTTCACAAAAGAAAACGACCTTTGCGCCGTCAATCTGCACCCGCTTTTGAAAATTGCCGTCAATACCCGTTTCCTGCTACCCGAACTGGAGGGTTTTGGCTGGTACACGCACGAGATTGTGCGCCGGATGGTGCTGGCAAACCCTGAAGACGAATTCATTTTCTTTTTCGATCGCCCATTTGATGCGCGTTTTATTTACGCGCCCAATGTAACACCGGTGGTATTGCCACCGAAAGCACGTTTTGCACCCCTGTTCTATACCTGGTTTGAATGGTCGGTGAGGCGGGCCTTGCTCCGCTATCGCGCGGAGGTGTTTTTTTCTCCCGATTCGATGTGCAGCCTGTCGTCGAAAGTGCCCGTTGTAATGACTTGCCACGATCTGGCGCCTTTGCACGCACCCCAGCAGATTCCCTGGGTACACCGGCCTTATTTACTCCATTTTTTGCCCAAATTTTTACGCCGGGCCGATCATGTACTCACCGTCTCTCAATTTGTTCGACAAGACATTGCGCAAACCTGCGGGGTTTCAACCGAAAAAATAACCGCAGTTTACAATGGCTGCCGCGATATTTTCCAGCCGCTCGACGAGGAGACGAAGGCACAGGTGAGGATACAATTTTCCGGCGGACACCCTTATTTTTTCTATGCCGGCGCCATTCATCCCCGAAAAAACATCGCGCGACTGATCCGCGCGTTCGATTTGTTTAAAACCAAAACCGGCGCGCCGCACCAATTGCTGCTCGCCGGCCGCTTTGCGTGGAAAACGGAAGAGGTGGGCGTCGCTATCAAAACTGCCCGGCACCGTGCTGATATTCGCCTCCTGGGTTATATCCCGGAGGTTGATTTGGCCCGCCTTACCGCTTCTGCCACTGCACTGACCTACCTGTCGCTCAATGAAGGCTTTGGTTTGCCGATGCTGGAAGCCATGTCCTGCGATACGCCGGTACTGGCCGCCAATGCCACTTGCCTGCCCGAAATCGCGGGCGACGCGGCCCTGCTTGTGGATCCGCTTTCGGAGGCAGAAATAGCGAAAGGGCTGGAAAAACTGGCCCATAACCCGTCATTTGCCCAACAACTCATCGAAAATGGTCGTAAACAACGGCTTAAATTCAGTTGGGACGCTGCTGCTGAACAAATTTATCAAATATTAAGACGGGTAAGGACAAATGGCGCGGAGCAATCCGCTACATCCGGCGGTTTACTTTTATAAGCCGTCATTGATTTACCCAACTTTTACACGGCAATTCCGTTTACCTGCGGAACTTTGCGCCCGCCATGCAAAAAGAAGAAGTTTCCATCCGCCCCAAATTAAGTCGTGAAAGCCTTCGTGAAGCGCTGAAAATTTACGAATACATCCGGCCCTACCGGTTTCAGTTTTTTTTCGGACTGGCTTTGTTGTTTCTCGGTAGTAGTGTGTTTCTCGTTTTTCCGGCCATGATCGGGCAATCGCTTGATGTGGCACAGGGGAATATTCCGCAAGACCTTGACCTGGTTCAGATTGGATTGATCCTGGTTGCAATTCTGGTGTTTCAGGGCATTGTTTCATACCTGCGTGTTATGATGTTTGCTCAGGTAAGCGAACGCGGCACCGCCGATATCCGGGTGGCCCTGTACAGACGCCTGATTTCTTTGCCCATTGTTTTTTTTGAAAAAAGCAGGGTAGGAGAGCTCGTCAGTCGGCTGACCAATGATGTAGAAAAACTGTACAACACCTTCTATTTTGTACTCGCCGAATTTTTGCGGCAAATAATCATCCTTGTCGGTGGCATCGGCGTGTTGTGGTGGATGTCGCCCCGGCTGGCGCTGGTGATGCTGGCTACTTTTCCGGTGATTGTGATAGGCGCCATGATTTTTGGTCGCTGGGTGCGCAAATTATCCAAGCTTCGCCAGGACAAACTGGGTGAAACCAACACCATTCTGGATGAAACCCTGCAAAGTATTCATGCCGTAAAGGCATTTACCAATGAAGTATTCGAGAGCATGCGTTACGGCCGCTCCAATGCCGAAGTGGTGAAAGTTTCAATGCGTTATGCACAGGGGCGGGCCGTTTTTGCCGTATTTATCATCACCATGTTGTTTGGCGCCCTGTTTTTTGTGATACTGTACGGTATGCACATGGTTCAAACCGATGCGGCCCTGCCGGTGGGTACGCCCGGCAAATTCACCGGCGGCGATTTGATCGCATTTATCACCTATACGGCTGTTATTGGCGGTTCGATTGCCAGTCTGGGCAATTTTTACACGGAATTGGTGGGCGCCATTGGTGCAACGGAGCGCATTCGTGAAATCCTGAAATCGCCTACGGAAGCCGAGGAGCGTACGCGGGGCCAGGTAGTGGCCGAACGCTTGCGCGGCAATATTGCGTTGGAAAACATCACTTTCTCCTACCCGACCCGCGCCGATGTGGAAGTGTTGAAAGGGGTGAGCCTGGAAATTCCCGCCGGGAAAAAAGTGGCGTTGGTTGGTCAAAGCGGCGCGGGGAAATCCACCATCATGCAGTTGTTGCTGCAATTTCATTTTCCCACTACAGGTAAAATTCAGGTGGATGGCCGTGATATTTATGACTACGAATTAAATGCTTACCGGCACAACTTTGCCATTGTACCACAGGAAGTGATCCTTTTTGGCGGTACGATTCGGGAAAACATTCTATATGGCAAACCCGGTGCAAGCGATGCGGAAATAGAAGCCGCCGCCCGAAAAGCCAACGCCTGGGATTTTATTTCGATGTTTCCCGACAAACTGGAAACCGTGGTAGGCGAGCGCGGGATCAAACTCTCCGGCGGACAGCGCCAGCGCATCGCCATCGCAAGAGCGATCCTGCGTGATCCGGCTATTTTGTTGCTCGATGAAGCCACTTCATCGCTCGATGCCGAGTCGGAAAAAGTGGTGCAGGAAGCCCTGGAAAACCTGATGAAAGATCGTACCAGTATCATCATTGCACACCGACTGGCCACTATTCGGGAAGTAGATTGTATCTATGTACTCGAAGGCGGAAAAATTGTGGAACAAGGCACCCACGAAACCCTCTCTGCACTGCCTGACGGCGTCTATTCCAGCCTGGCACGCCTGCAATTTGATTCGTTGCATGTGTAGTTGATGAGGGTTTATAATGCTATTGATTACCCACAAAACCAGCAATCAAGTTCTTTGACAGAAGATTAAGTAAGCATCAGTTATTATCTGTAGTTTTTCCAAAGCTCTGGAAAGTATCTTCAAACCAGGCAATGGTTGTTTTTTTGA
>JANRLZ010000253.1:0-11459 GCA_033762055.1 Saprospiraceae bacterium | reverse complement strand
CCCGGCGATCGAGCGGCAGGTTCGTGCGTGCATGCCATTGTGCGAGGGTCGGAATATCTACGATGACCAGCGCGTCACTGCCGGCAAACTCCCACCACATTTCGAACCTGGTTTCTTCGCTTTCGAAGCGGATCGTGCCACCGCGGCCTTTGTCGGAATAAATCAACTTTGGGTTGCCCTGGATCGGTGTTCGTTCTCGATTTTCGCCGCGATATTTGGCGACACGTTGGACGACCGCGTAGATATTTTCAATAAATTCATTGCTAACCTGCAACCATTCGCTGATTTCATCGGAGTTTTTGCCTGCCTCCAGGTGTGTTCGGGTCAGGTTGCGCAGCAATTCGGTGCGCGCTGCTTCAGCAAAATGTTCACGACGGCCTTCGAAGTAAGCCTGCGCCATTTTTTCGCCTTCTTTTTCGGCGGCAGCACGGGTTGCTTTTGCCGCGTCCAGCTCCAGTTCGGCGGCTTTGCGGATTTCACGGGCATTTGCCGTAATCAGATCGGCCTGTTCGAGTGCCGTTTTGTAGGCTTGTTCGATGGCTTTAGAAAAATCTTCGGCTTGCATGGTTCCGTTCAGGTTGGCGCGACGTTGCGTTTACCGCATATCGGGTTTAAAGATGACAAACAGCAGAATCATCAGCCCATAGCCCAGGATGGGAATAGCCGGAATCCAGGCCATGGCGGAGGCGATGCCTTTATAGCCGTGTTGATGGAGGAAAAAACTGACGGCGATCCAGGTGCAAAATACCAGGGTCGCCAGGCTCAGGGCGCCGTTGCTGTCCGAGCGGCCTTTGTAACCGTCGGAAATGATGAAATAAAGTGCCACCAATGCAGCAATAATATCGGCGGCGAGGGCAATTTTGTAGGAGACAGACATGGTGATGTGTACTTTGTGATCGAAATTTTATTTATCTGATAAATCACAAAATTGGAGTATCATTCAGTGGTGTTGTTTCAACCAATGATCGAGCGGCGCCAAACATTTATAAACTGGCGCGTCAAATTGGGTTGGTTCGTTGAGTGCTGCGCGAAGTTCGCGCAACGCTGGTGCATAATCTACCCCCATTCCATTAAATCGTTCGATGGTTCGGATCACCCGCTCTACCTCCCAGTTGAATCGTTCGGGATAAAAATGGGAGGGATGGGTGCTGTTACGAATGCTTTTACGAATAAGGTTTGCCTGTATGAATACCCCTTCCCGAATCGGCTCGAGAAATATTTTTTTATCCTCCACCTCATTGGAGGCAAGAAAGGTAAATGCCTCGGGCGCCCAGTCGTTTTGCAGCCGGCGAATTAACTCCTGCTGCCAGTCAGGGTTGCTTTTTATTTTGGCAAGGGCCTTATCACGCACTTCAGCCGATTGATTGGCGTCTGTGAAAACGAAGATAAATACCATATCCTTGCTCACGTCGCATTTTTCGATGTCTTGTAGAATCCGCTGCCGGTTTTTTTCCTGAAACGCCAGGGCATCGGCGATCTTATGTTGTTGATTAAGCGCAGATTGCCGCATCCATCCAATAAAAAAAGCAACCACTCCCGTAACGCCAAGGATAAATACGCCTTGAGCCGGCACTTTAAAGGCATCAGGGGGATTGGGTGCGCGCATCATTGCGATCAGCAGCAACCAGCCTGCTATCAGCATGCTTGCCGGAATAATCACGCCCAGGGTACTGAACAGGGGGCGCAACGCGCCGCCTCCAATGCCGGGTTCTTCCTTGAGCAGCATACTCAGGGATGCTGTAAAACAACCCGCTATCACCCCGAAGCACACTAAAAACAACCTTGTGCTGCCATTGGGCGACACCCAGTCGAATCCTCCTGTCCGGTAAATGGCAGTTGCAACCAAGATCATACAAATAAAAAATGCCAGGTTGAAAAAAAGGATCATCCAGGCATAGCCTGCTACAGCATCACCACCGGAAGGGGGCGATTTGACAAACAAGCTGGAGAAGGCTATCAGATAAAGCAGGGTTGCAATGCTGAGAAAAACGTAACCAAGAATGGTCATTTTACAATCTTCAGGATAAATCAGCTATGAAAATACCAATTTGATCCTGCAAGAATACGTTGCAGATCGTAGTTGATGTCAACTGGCGACAAATTTGACTAAAAAAATTGAGAGCCGCCAATCGTTGGTTACATTTGCCCGAGTTTTCACCAACTAAAAATTGCTAAACGCATGATGAAAAAGTTATCCATTCTTTTCCTTGCCTTGATGTGCGCAGCGGTAGTTTCTGCCCAGCATAAGCGCCGCGTACTCATCGAAGAATTTACCAACGCTTCTTGCCCGCCCTGTGCTGCACAGAACCCGGCGTTCAACGCAGTGGTAGCCGCCAACATGCAGTACCTCACCCCGATCAAGTACCAGACCAACTGGCCCGGCTTTGACCCGATGAACGTACAGACGCAGGCGGAAGTACAGCCCCGTGTCAACTACTACGGTGTAACGGGTGTTCCGAATGGCCGCCAGAACGGTACGCTGGAAGTGTTCCCCATGACTTCGTACACTGCTACGATGATCCAGAACGCTTACAATACCCTGACGCCTGTTACCATCAGCATCAGCCATGCGCTCAGCGCGCAGGCCGATTCGGTTTATGTAAACGTTTCGGTTACGTCGGATGCCGCGCTGACCGGCAACCTGCGTCTCCGTACGCTGATCGTGGAAGAAGAAATCATTTTCGACGCGCCTCCCGGCAGCAACGGCGAACAGGATTTCTACCAGATCATGCGCAAAATGCTTCCGGATGCTACCGGCACTGCTACGGGTAGTTTCACTGCCGGCGAAACCAAAACCTATACTTTCGCCTGGAAACTCAATCATTTCTATGATCTGAACCAGATGAGTGCCGCCGCTTTCCTGCAAAACGACGACACCCGTGAAGTGTACCAGTCGGAGCGTTCCGAGCCGCTGGGCCTCGACCTGCACGATGACGGCGTGATAATTAATTCCGACGACATCTTCGTTTGCGTTCCCGGTTTCTCTCCTTCCGTTACGATGACCAACGGTGGCTCCGAAGCGCTCACGTCCGCCCTGATCCGCTACCGCGAAGGCGCCAACGCCTGGAATGAAATCAACTGGACAGGCAACCTGGCTCCGGGCGAATCTACCCAGATCGAACTTTCGAATATCGTGGTAAACACCAGTGGTAACCTGACGATCGACGTTCAACCCGTCAACTCGAACCTCGGCACGCAGATTGACTTTGCCAACGGCAATGCCCAGATAAAAGTAAAGGCCCTGCTGGATGCTGCTGCTCCGCTGCCTTTCGCCAATACCTTCCAGAGCGCCGCCTTCCCGCCTACCGGTTGGTCGGTTAGCAACCCAACTGCTGCCAACGGCTGGCGCCTCGCCACCAACGCAGGCTCGGGCAGCACCCGCTCTGCACGTTGCAACTTCTACGATATTGCAGCCGGGCAGGTCGCCGTACTCACGACGCCGAAAATTGACCTGAGCGCCGCTACCAACACCTCGAAAATGACCTTCGACCACGCCTATACCTGGTATGTAGGCGGCGCCGACGTTTTCTGGGATTCGCTGCGCATCGAAGCTTCTGCCGACTGCGGCGCAACCTGGCAGACTTTGTTCTACGACGGCTATCAGGGACTGGCAACCGCTCCCGCAAATGGCAATGCATTTGTTCCTACTGCTGCCCAGTGGGAAAACAACGAAATTGACATTACGGCTTTCAACGGCAACGCCAATGTGTTGATTCGTTTCACCGGCCTCAGCGGATACGGCAACAACCTGTACATTGACAACCTGAACATTTCTACCACTGTCGGTACCAAAGAACTGACGCTCACGGGCTTCAATCTCGTTCCCAACCCGACGCGTGATTACGCCGAAGTTCGTTTTGGTCTGGACAAAGCCCAGAACATCAACCTCTTCGTTTATGCCGCCGACGGCGCACTGGTGCAATCCGAACTGTTGGGTGATGTAACCGCCGGTGAACACCGTGTGGTACTCAATGCCTCCAAACTCACTTCGGGCAGCTACCGCGTTGTTCTGCAAGGCAGCGAAGGCACGGCGCAAACCCAGTGGATCGTGGTTAAGTAATTTCGGAAAGGTTTTTTACCTGTTTTTCGATGTAAATCGGCGGGCGGAATATTCCGTCCGCCGATTTTTTTTTCAAAAAATAATAAAAAATCAGCATTTTAACAGGCTTTACCCATTAACTTTGCACTCAATGAAGCGTGTTTTGATGATAGCGGTAGCCGCGTAAAGCGGTTGCCGCTTTTTTTTGAAACGCCCCAAAATGGCACAGCCGTCGGCCTGAATCTACCTCTCTATGCGTTTGTATATTATTGCGGGGGAAGCCTCCGGCGATCTTCACGGCGCCAATCTGATACGCGCCCTGCGCAACACCCAACCCGATGTCGAATGCCGCGCCTGGGGCGGCGACCTGATGCAAGCCGCCGGCGCTGTCTTGGTTAAACATTATCGCGATCTGGCGTTTATGGGCTTTGTAGAGGTCTTGAAGAACCTGCGCACGATTCTGCACAATCTGGCATTCTGTAAGGAAGATATTTTGAAGTTTCAGCCGGATGCACTGGTGCTGATTGACTATCCCGGATTCAACCTGCGCATTGCCCGCTGGGCCAAAGAACAGGGCATTAATGTCATTTACTACATCGCCCCCCAACTTTGGGCCTGGCACGCCTCGCGCGCCCATGCTATTCGAAGGGATGTGGATAAATTACTCGTGATCCTGCCGTTTGAGCGCGCTTTTTTTCAACAATATAACATAGATGCCGAATTTGTCGGGCATCCCTTGCTCGATGAACTGGAGCGCCTGGGCGACAAGGAATCGCTGTCGGAACAACCGGCTTCCGAACAAATTGCACTCTTGCCAGGCAGTAGAAAACAAGAGGTTCGGCGCATCCTTCCTGTTATGCTCGAAATGACCCGGGAATTTCCCGATTACCATTTTGTCATAGCCGGCGCCGGCTCTTTGCCGCCTGAGTTTTATCAGAATTTCCTGAAAAATTACCCGGAGGTTAAATTGCTGCAAGGCCAAACCTATTCCGTTCTGCGACAGTCGCGGGCCGCTTTGGTAAAATCCGGTACATCCACCCTCGAAACCGCCTTGCTGGGGGTTCCGCAGGTGGTTTGTTATGCCGGCAATTGGCTCTCTTACCAGATAGCAAAACGATTGGTAAAAGTGCGTTACATCTCGCTGGTCAACCTGATTATGGATCGCCTCGTGGTACGTGAATTGATTCAGGATGACTTAAACCGAGCCAACCTGCGCGCTGCGCTCGCAGAATTGTTGCAACCTGAAAAAAGGGCGTTACTACAAGCAGAATATGCTGCCTTGCGTGCACAATTGGGCGGCGGCGGCGCTTCAATGCGCGCCGCCCGGGCCATCGTGGATTTCCTGCAGAAACAGGTTTCACGGAAAAACAGACCTGCTCAATGAATGCCAGGAAAAAAAATGAGCCACCCCGAATCGGAATGGCTCATTTTTTTATCGCTTTGTGACCGATTTACTGCTTGATAAACTTCTTGGTCAACGTTCCTTCTGCTGTGGCAATACGCACCAGATAGGCGCCTGCTGCCAATTGAGGCAAAGGATATTGCAAGGTTTCATTGCCCAGATCGAAACGGTCTTCAAAATGAATCACCCGTCCATTGAGGTCGGCGATGGTGATCGTCGCGTCGGTCGGCTGTTCAAACCCGAGTTGCAAGCGAAGCGTTTGACCTACCGGATTCGGTGCAATGACAAAGGCCGATTCCGGAAGCGCTTTTTCGTCGGTTGTGCTGGTCAGGCCGATGTACATCCGTAAAACGGCATTGACGTCTCCGCCAAAACCTGCTGTATTCCAGTCCGAGTTAAAAATAAACGTGGATGGAAAGAAATAGAACACGTCGTTGTTGAATGCATGGAATACATCGGCATTGTTGTCCAGGTATTCAACCGTGAGCAGGTAACGACCACCCGGCTGGAGTATAACACCGGCTTCGGCGGTGTTGAAGTCGTTGATCGGTACATTTTGGAGCAGCTGATCTACCATGGTATCAGGCGCTTCATACGTCGTGATACCTACAATTTCCAGACTGGAGCTGATCAGCGACGAGCCATCAAAATCGGAAAAATCGTCTGCCACATCGTCAGTGATTTTCAGGAGGTAAATCGTGGCTTCCACATCCTGCGGCTCGATCTCGTCCGGGTCGGTGCTGAACGTGAACTCGGCCAGATAAGCCTTGTATTCATCGAAGTTGCCGGCATTCATCTGGTAATAGTTGGCCACGGCCCAGTCGCCGCCTGCAGAAGGGCGATAACCCTGTTCTGCCTGCGTTTCTTTGGCAAAAACGCCATTGGTTACGACCAGCGGGCGAGAAAATTCATTGTTCAGCGGTCGCTGATCGGCCGAATCGGAAGTGACTGAATAACCGATGGCATAAACCCCGGGCGCGAGGTTGGGCGTATAGGTTTGTGGAAAAACAAAACCGCTGTCGGCTACGCCCGGTGCGAGTTCCGGAACGTTGATTTCCTGCGAATGGAGGGTTGCGCCGCCTTCATCCTTGACATAGGCCGTGATCGTGATATTGGTTTGCGGATTGGTGCCTGGGTTGTCGAGATTGACTTCAAAATCAAAAATGTTCGACGGGAGTTGCGAGGCCGGCGTTACCTGGCTGGAGGCCGGATAAAAGAAAGCGCTGATCGCTACGTCGTTTTTAGGCGTGGGGTCGGAATCGTATAATTCAAGGTCGTCTATGCTCCACATGTACTCATAGTTGCCAATCCATTGCCATTGAATCCACACGTTTGATTGATTGGCGGCTACCGTCGAAATATTGACAATAGGCGTTTCCGGGTTGTCCGACCAGCGTTCGCTGGTGGTCAAACCCGGGAAAAGCGGGTAGCTGGTCCAGGTTGTTCCATTGTTGCTCACGCGCAATACGGCGTTGGCTTCGGCATCCAGTGTGAACACCCCGATATGAGTTTGAAAAGTGAGGAATACCTGGCTTTTCCCGCTGCAATTGATGGGCGCGGTGGTCAGTTGTGAGATGTGATTTTGTGGCAGATCTCCATAATCGTCCGAATCGCACACCATGGAGCCGGTCGTAGCCGTGGTCGCCCGGAACGGAACCTGGCCATTGGCCGGCGTGTTCCAAATTTCGGAACAACCCGGGTCACTGTCGCCCAAAAAAGGACTTGGACACCAGGTCCATACAGCCCCCTGTCCGGATTCATCGGCGGTAGTCCAGCCTGCGGGCTGACCATTGGTAAAATTTTCGGTCCAGAAAGGGGTCGGGATTTGCGCCAGCAGCGCGCTGTTTACCAGTAACAGCAGTACTGCGGCGAGAGAGGTGGGTAAAAATTGTCGCATAAGAAAGTTGAATGGTTGAATTGTTGAAGAAAGATTAGGAGGGTTGATGAGGAGCCGGGAACAAGAACGGTACTCGTTTGCCGGGAGACCGAATCTAGACACGCGCTAAGAAAAATGGGATTCCTGCTTGCGCAAAAATCCCATTTTTTTATTAACTTAACGTGGAATGGCCTTGACAAAAATCCTCAATGCCCAATACTGGCCAAATTTATACCCTCCTCCACCCATAAACCTCCTAAACCTCCTCAACCAAATAAACCTCCCCAACTTTACTGCATCACCACCTTCCCGCTCACAATACCCCGGCTGTCGCGCAAGGTAAAGTAGTAGGTGCCGTCGGGCAATCCGTTGCGTTCAATGGTAACGGATTCGCCGCGCAAATCATGGAACGAACGCAAAGTACGGCCCGTCAGGTCGGTCAGCGTAAACTGCACGGGTTCGGCCTGTTTGTTTTCAAAGAAAACGGTCGTGCTCTCGCGCATCGGGTTGGGCTGTACATACACCGCAAAAGCCTGACGGCCCGGTTCCGAAACGGCTACAACGTTGGTCGGAATACAATCGGGCGTTGCGATAGTGGCATTGCTCAACTGGTATTTCTCATTCACAATCGCCTGAATGGATTCGATGCAAACTTTGCTGGCATGGATGGAATTGTAATGAATACGTACGAATTCCATCGGTGTGGCATGTTTGTTAATAACCGACTCATCAGCAGCGAGCGCCAGAATTTTTCCGGTAGCGGCATTGAATTGCGGGACGGCGTTGTGTTCGGCGGACAGGTTCTCTACCGAAGCGATATCCAGTCCGCTCACCGTTAATTCATAGCCCATTACTTTGTTAAAAGGATTGACAATTTGAACGTCAAACGTCTTGGCAATGGTGTCGAGCATACCTGCACGGAGGTTCACCAGATCCTGTGTATTGGCAAAGCCGGTCGGGAACTGGCAGGGGAAACGTTGAATCCAGTGCTGCTGGTTGTCGCCGTGGATATTACACTCCTGCAACAGCGCAGCATCGTACACATTGATGAGGCCATCGTCGTACAGGTCGTTGCAGGTGCTGGCGTCGCCGTTGTCGGCCAAACTGACGGCCAGGTAAGCATCCACGTCAACCGTGTTGCGCAAGGTGTCCTGGTTGATATCGCCGTGCAGTGAAGGGCCATTACAAACGCCATTGCAATCGGGTTGTGCGTCGCCGAAAACTTCACCGGTGCAGTCGGTGTATTGCTGACAGGAGTCGGAATTAAATTCTACCTCCGGGGTCGTGCCATTGTATGCAAGCGAGAAACAGACCTGCGCCCAGTTGTTCTCGTAGGTTTTTTCTACCCGGCCAAGTTTATCCGGGCTTTTATCCCAGTTGACGCGCACCACCATGGTGTAGTTGTCGGCAGGGATGCCCGTGATATCAATCCATTGACAAGGCAAACCGATGTCGTACACATCGCCGCATTGCGCCGAAATCCCCATGTTGATACAATCGTACTTGCCGTCGCCCCCGTCGGAACATTCCAGGTCCAATACACAGAAACCGGTTTTTGAACCAATCGGAATCCGCAAGCCATCGGAATTGAACAACAGATAATCGGCGTAACCCAGATAGTGCCAGTGTTGGTGACAAGGGTCGTATACAAACTGGGTGGAAGGTTGATTGATGTCCGATGGCGGCGGACCGATGTAATAATCCTCGTCGCCGACGTTTTTGATATGCGTGCTGAATCCGATGATATGACGGGCGCCCAAACCCCGCAGGCAACCTTCTTCCACGGCGCAGGCGTCGGGATTGGTCATGGTAGAAAATTGTACCGAACTGCTCAACAGCGCTTGATTCATCCACAGATCGGGTGCGTTGGGACAAGCCGGGTCGCCGGGGTAAATGCAGGTATCGCCCTGTATGGTGGCCAGCGGGTCGTAGTTGCAGGCGGTCGGATCCAGGCATCCTTCAATGGGCCCCAGATAGGCCACCGTATAGGGGATGGGAGTGGTGCTGCAACCAATATTGCTGTATCGTATACGAATGAAATATTCCTTTCCGCCGGCCAGGCTCATTTGTACGGAAGCGGAACCGTCGGGGCAACCGGTTTGGGAGAAAAAGATGGCTCCCAACTGATTTTCTGAGATCAAAATATCTTCACAACGATCGTACACCCAGATTTTGGTCGCACAGGCAGCATCGCAGGTAGCGATGATATACGAACCGGTATCCTGCGGCGTAAAACTGTACCAGACTTCGTTGCCGTCGGGCGTGAAACCTGAGCCAACGCTCAAGGTCAGCGGATCAATGCAGGAAGTGCCCGGCGGGCAATTGATGTTTACGCTTTCCTGTCCGCCAAAAAACGAACCGTTCAGGCGCTCGTACACCACCTCGTCGTTGACGTACAGCCGGTACCAACCGTCGGGAAACAAACCATCAAACGCATCATCGAAGATGGTAAATTTGACGCACTGCCCTTGTGGGACACAGTAAACATAAGAGTGGGTCGCCGAATCAGGTACTTCGCCGACGCCGTACACCACCGATCCGCTGAGGTTGGTAAGTGTCCAGCTGGTTTCGTAGAAATACCAGTCGGTATTTATTTCTACACGAATGGCGTCCATGTCGGTCGGACATTGTGCAGCCGCATGAAACGATAACAGGGAAAAGAACAGGAAGAAAAGATGGGATCTCATAAAAAGGGGTGAAAAGGGTGAAACAAAGGCTGCTACGGAAACAGCTTTTAAGGAAAATCCGGTGCAAAGGACGTACAAAAGAAAGATCCGGTTGGGTTTCTATTTGTAAAAATAAGCAAATGCGTCGTCCGGTGGCATTTGATACCTTCGGCAGCCTTTTTGCTGCTCGTATCACCCCTCACTTTGAGTTTGTCGATTTATTAACCTGTACGGTGAAACTTTCGTCCGGCTTGCACGTTCCACAAACGCCAACGACAACACCCAACCACATCGCCAACCCACTCCCATGCACCTCCGACTGCTACCCCTTCTGGCATTCCTCTTGTTCTCAGTACCGGTTTTTTCCCAGAACACCAGCGATGGCTGGGTTTTTAAACATGAAAAAGAAGGCATCAAAGTCTATTACCGCAAGACTGCCGATGTACACGAACTCAAACTGATTACCTCTCTTAAAGTAGGACTTCCGGGATTGGTTACACTGCTTTCCGAAGTAGATAATTACCCGAAATGGGGTTACAAAGTTTCGGAGTCCCGCGAGCTGAACAAAGTTTCGGAATGGGAAACCTACTATTATTCCCGACTTGACTTTCCCTGGCCCCTCGACGACCGCGACATCGTGGTGCGTTCGCGCATGGAACAGGATCCCGTCACCCGACGAATTACCGCCACCAGCGTAGCGGTGCCCGACTATTTGCCGGTCAACAAAGGCGTTGTCCGGATGCGCAACGCACACACCTCCTGGACCCTCGTGCCCGGCCCCGGAGGCTGGACGTATGTGGAATATTACATTTACTCCGATCCCGGCGGCAGTCTGCCTGACTGGCTGATCAATATGGCCCTGGATGTGGGGCCGCGCGAAACCATCAAAAATATCCGCAATTTTGTACGGCAGGACAAGTACCAGAGCGCCAAACTGGCGCACCTGAAAGATTAGGCCTGAGAGGGATGGCTGCCTTTTCGCTAATCCGGGTTTAAATCCGCGTCATCTGCGTGCATTAAGTACACAGACGTACATGGCACACAGAGGACGCGGATGCTTCGCAGCACAGATCAGGACAGATTTTCTCTTTGGGAAAGAGTCTGAAACGGGAACTTATTTTTTGATCGTTCCTGCATGCACGAAGAGCCGAAATTTTCAGAAATTTGCGGTCTGCTCCGGTGCCAATGCGCCCTTACTGTAAGTCTGTGTAACACTTTCGCGCATTGTCAAATCTAATTAACTTCGTATGAACAGAACCCTGCTTCTGATACTGCTCTTCCTCTTGTTGGGCGGCGCTGCCTGGTATGCCCTTTCCACCCAAAAAAACAAAACCGGTTCCCAGGTTTCCTGGGACATGGATTTTGCCGTCAAAAACACCGACGAGATCGGCAAGATTTTTATCGCCGACCGCAGAGGGCGCACTGCCACGATTGAACGCACGGAGAAAGGCTGGATGTACAACGGCGACAAACCCG
>JANRLZ010000252.1:0-4217 GCA_033762055.1 Saprospiraceae bacterium | reverse complement strand
ATAAATTGAATGGATTTGGATGGATATTTACGGGCAAAAGTAGAGAGACCCCGCATCCGGGCAACTTCTTAATTCTGGACGCATGAGATTAAAAAAAATCCCTCCCTCAAAAAATCGAAAAATCGAACCAATCGCTCCAATCGAACCAATCGCTCCAATCGAACCAATCGCTCCAATCGAACCAATCGCTCCAATCGAACCAATCGCTCCAATCGAACCAATCGAATCAATCCTGAAGGCTATTGCTGCCGAGGTGGCGCCATTGTACGGCCAGGGCAGGGTGGCGGATTATATTCCCGAACTGGGCAAAGTGGCGCCCCGGCAGTTTGGTATCTGCCTGCAATTGAACAATGGAGCAATGTTTGAGTTGGGCGACAGCCGGGAAAAATTTTCCATCCAAAGTATTTCGAAGGTGTTTACGCTGGCGCGGGTTTTCGGTATGCTGGGTGAATCCATGTGGCAGCGGGTGGGAGTGGAACCTTCGGGCAACGCTTTTAATTCGCTGATGCAACTGGAATATGAAAAAGGCGTGCCACGCAACCCGTTGATTAATGCCGGGGCCCTGGTGGTGACCGATATGCTGGTTTCGCTTTTTGAAGACCCCAAAGCGGAAATTCTGCGTTTTTTGCGCCGGCTGGCCGGATCCGGGCACATACAATTCAACACTTCGGTGGCGGAATCTGAGCGAAAAACGGGTTATCGGAATTTTGCACTGGCCTATTTCCTCAAATCATTCGGCAACCTGCACAACGAGGTGGAACAAGTGCTCGATGTGTATTTTCACCAGTGTTCGGTCGAAATGACCTGTGTCGAACTGGCGTCGGCCATGCAGTTGTTTTCGCACCACGGCATCGAACCGCACAGCGGCGAACGGTTGCTCAGTTTGAGTCAGGCCAAACGCCTCAACGCCGTAATGCAGACCTGCGGCTTCTACGACGAAGCCGGGGAATTTACATTTGCCGTTGGATTGCCCGGCAAAAGCGGGGTCGGCGGTGGTATCGCTGCATTGTTGCCCGGCCAGTACAGCATCGCCGTATGGAGCCCGGAACTTAACTCCAAAGGCAATTCCGTGCTGGGTATGAAAGCCCTGGAGTTGTTTACTACCCTGACCGGAAAATCGGTGTTTTGACCGTTTATGCCTGTAAAGATTTTGTTACTACCTAACTTTACCCTCTGATGTCTACTCGTTCTGCCACCTCATCCCCGCCGCTCCAACCCCTGGCGCCTGTTCGCGCGCCCCTGCGCGTGTTGATGCTGTATGCTGTGGGGCAATTGGGCTGGTCGCTGGCGAGTTTTGCCGTCGGCAACCTGCTGGTTTATTTTTACATGCCGCCGGAACAGGGCGCGCCCATATTCCCTTCCCTGATTTATCAGGGCGCTGTGATGGGTATTCTCACGCTCATCGGGATATTAAGCGCCGGGGGGCGCATCCTCGACGGACTGGTGGATCCGCTGGTGGCCAACTGGAGCGACCGGATGAATGCCCCGGCCGGCAAACGCCGCTGGTTTATGTTGCGGGGCGCCCTGCCTTTTGCCTTGTTTGCCACCCTGGTGTTTATTCCGCCGGATGGTTCGGAGAGTGCCGCCAACCTGCTTTGGGTGGCGGTTTGCACGGCCTTTTACTATTTCTTTTTTGCGTTTTACGTCATTCCTTTCAATGCGTTGCTGGCCGAACTGGGGCATACGCCGGCCGACCGCATGCGCATCAGCACCCTGATTTCGGTGGCATGGGCCTTGGGTTTTGTATTGGGCAACGGGGTGTACGCCTTGCAATCGCTGCTGGAAAACATGGGTTATCCGGCCCTGCAGGCATTTCAATACGCCGTGCTGCTGCTGCATGTCCTTGCCCTGGTGTGTATGTTGGCGCCCGCCTTGTTTTTGAACGAAAAACGCTATGCGCGTCAGGCCCCTGGCGAGCATCCCTTGCGCGAATCGCTGGGCGCTGTGTTGCGAAACCGGAATTTCCGCTGGTTCCTGGCTTCCTTTCTTTTATACTGGCTGGCGCTCACCTTTATTCAGTTAGGCGTGGCTTATTATGCCACCTTGTTGCTGGGCCTGGATAAAAGCGCGGCATTTACCTTTTCCATGCTGAGTTTTTTCAGCAGTTTTTTGCTTTACTGGCCGCTGAACAATTGGGTAAAAAAGAAGGGAAAACGCCGCACCATGCTGGCGGCCTTTCTGGTGTTCGGGGTTATTTTTGCCGTGGTGGCTTTTGCGAAGTCGGTTCCTCTGCCCAAAACCTGGTTGCTGTACGGCCTGGCAGTGGCTGCCGCCGCGCCACTGGCGGTATTTGGCATTTTACCCAACGCCATTGTGGGCGATGAAGCGGCGCGTGAAGAACAGCGCAGCGGCAAACAACTCTCCGGCATGTTTTTCGGCGTCACGGCCTTTACCATGAAAGTCGGCATCTCTTTCGCCAACCTGGTTTTTCCCTCGTTGCTGCTTTTTGGGAAAAGTGCGGAAAACCCGGACGGTGTTCAACTAACGGCCCTGGCTGCGCTGTTGTTTTGCCTGGCCGGCTGGAGCGCCTTCCGGCGTTATCAGGAAGTCGAGGGATAGATGGATATGGTGATTTTACTGCACCAGTTCCACCCCGTCAACGATGTATTCCGTTTCTCCCTGCCAGAAAAAAACCTGATAGCGCTGGATATAATGTACCCGCACGTGTTTGCCTTCGAAATTTTGCAGATCGGCAGATACCTTCCCGTTTTTCACGGAAAATTCCCAGGCTGTCATCATGCCGTTGGGGGAAAGGTTGAGCGTCCCTTCGTGGGTTTTAAAAATGACCCCGCGACGGGAAATTTTCACCAACTGTCCGGAACGATAGCCGTCGGAATACGACATCTGGCTGTAGGCGTAATAGCCGAGCAGAAAAACAAAAAATGCGCCCAGGAAAATCCAGAGAATGCGGCGGCCTACTTTTTTGGCGGTTTGTTTGGCCTGGTCGAGTCGTGACATAAGGAGGAGGTTGAGGAGAGGTTTAGGAGGGTTTATGGGGGACAAAGTTGGGTGTTTTCTTTGTCTTTTTGTTTTGAATTTTGGTGGGGTTCACACGCCTTTTTTGCTTCCCCAGATTTGGACATGAAGACGGTCGGAATAGCGGAAGCCATATTTTTTGCAGGTTTCAACCAGCCATTTCCTGCGTTGTGCCAGGCTGCGGGCAGAGGTGCCTTCGGGCATAAGCCACACTTTTTCGGGGGCGATGGCATAGGTTTGAACAAGTTGCAGCATTTCTTCGAGGTCATGTTTTTCGGCCATGACAAATTTAAAATTGGATTTGGCAGAAGCGGCAAAAAAACGCAGGGCAGCCGGTTTTTCCCGGAGTCGCCGGGGGTTTGCGCTGTTTTCCAGTTTGGGAGAAACATTGTACTGATCTATTGCTGCGTCAAATTCCGGGGACGGCACAAGGGTACCGTTGGTTTCCACTTCAAACCGAACAGCAGAAGAGATGCGCCGCAGTGTGGTCATCAGTTCGACAAGTGCGGCTTGCTGCAGCAGGGGTTCGCCGCCGGTCAAAATGATGTTGTTGCAAGAAAATGCTGCAACTATTTGGGCTACTTCCGCTATTGGCAGTACCTCAATCCAGTCTTTTTTGACAAATTTCCTGTAACCCGGACGTGCATCGTTGACATGGGCGAAGCGGGTACCCGTCCAGTTCCAGGTATAATCCGTATCGCACCAGATACAATGCAGGTTGCAAAGCGAAGTGCGCACAAAAACGGAGGGTATCCCCATGCTTTTTCCTTCTCCCTGAATGGAATGGAAAATTTCCGGCTTTCCGCCGAGGCGAGCCAGTTTTAAAACAGTCATGGAAGAATTGGAACCCAATGAGGAAATTTTGGCAAAAGTAGGAGGCTATGCTCAAAACAGCCAACTTCTAAAATATTATACCTCGCGCCGGGAGGTTTTGTGCATTGCACAAAAAATAAACCCCCTGAAAATCAATAGACTCCTTTCATGGCGATCACTAAAATCACACGAAGACAGTATAACTGTCGCGGCGTTTGCCCGGAGCGGTACGGTTACCGCCCGGACAAACGCCTTTTTCCTCCGGCAGAGGGATAAAGACATGATTCCTTTTACACTTTTGGGCGAGGGTGTTATTTCGAAAAAAACACCCTCGCCAGGCGGGGTCGGTCAGGCATTGAGAATATCAAGCCCGATCACCGACACAAAAAGTGTAGAAGGTGAAACCATGAGAATAACGGGTAAAAGAA
>JANRLZ010000251.1:0-10604 GCA_033762055.1 Saprospiraceae bacterium | reverse complement strand
GCCTTATTTGGACACACATGAGGAATTAAAATACACATGGTTGATATTAAAAAACAATTTGCATGCTTGTCAATTGTTTTTTTCCTGGAACGAAATACTAATAAGACCGATAATTCCGCCTTCGCTTGAAAATATTGGATTTAAAAGTGCAAACCAGCGAATCTTTATGTCAGCAACTCTTGGTCAGGGTGGTGACTTGGAGAGAATCACAGGGGTCAGCCCGTTTTACAAAATTCCCGTACCTAAGGGATGGGATGTTCAGGGAATGGGCAGAAGGTTTTTCATGTTCCCTACTTTGGGCTTGGATTCAAGTGAAACAATGCAACTACAAAGCGACCTGCTTGAGAGTACACATCGAACTGTTATTTTAGTTTCAAGTGATGACCAAATTCAAAATTATAAATCGCAATTAAGCGAATCCCATCCGAATATTTCATTTTATACAGCCTCTGATATCGAAAAGTCGAAAGATAATTTCATTAATTCTCCCAAAGCGGCTATCGTGTTAGCCAACAGATTTGATGGAATTGATTTTGCTGGTGACCAATCAAGGTTGTTATTTTTGATAGGAATTCCATATGCTTCAAATATACAAGAAAAGTTCTTTCAATCACGTATGAATGCATCTATTCTGTTTAATGACAGAAATCGAACAAGACTAATACAAGCCATTGGGCGATGTACCAGAAGCCCCAGAGATTTTTCTGCAATATGTGTAGTGGGTGATAAAGACCTTTCTGAGTGGTTATTACTAAAGAGTAAAAACAAATACTTACACCCGGAATTACAGGCAGAAATTCAATTCGGAATTGAGAACAGTAAAAGTATAACACGCAAAGAATTTATTGACAACTTCGTTGAGTTTATCAATCAAACACAAAACTGGAAAACTGCCGATGAAGAAATAATCGAAAAGCGAGGCGAAATGAAGCAAGTTGAGTTCGAGGGTGTGCAAGAATTAGAAAAAGCAGCACCTGTTGAACTTGATTATCAATATGCGTTGTGGAATAAGCAATATGAAAAATGTTTTACATTGATAAATCAAATCATTCAAAGCCTTGACGGAGGAAGTGAATTGCGTGGTTATAGGGCTTTTTGGCATTATCAAGGAAGTGTTATCAGTGAAATTCTATTTGCAGAAACGGGAAATAGCATTTATAAGGAAAAATCTTCAATGTTTCTTGATAAGTTTATTAGGATTTGCCCTTCTGCTTCTTGGTCGAGGTCTGTTTCTGATATAGTCATAGATGAAATTGAAATCAATGAAAACTTGGTTTGGAATATCGAGTATTTGCAACAGTATCTTTCTTGGAAGAAAATTAGCCATTCAAAAACGTACAATAATTATCTAAAAAGCATTGAAGACTACATATCCTCAACAGATTTAGAAAATCTAAATTTGCATATTGGAAAATTATTGGGCTTTAAATGTGACAATCCATCAGATTCAGCAGCACCAGACCCGTACTGGATTTCAAAGGACAATATTGTTATAGTTTTTGAGGACAAAAAATATGAAAGTGATAATGGCGAAATTGCAATTGATGATATTCGACAAGCAACAACGCATAGAAAATGGATTATTGAGAACGTGAAAGAGATAATTCAAGATTGTAAGATTTATACAGTAATGATTTCCAATAGGAGTCAAGTAAGCAAAGAAGGAAAGATATATGGTGATGAACTGTTTTATTGGAATTATTATGATTTTGTTGAATTTTCAAGAAAGGTAATATCTATTTCAAGGGATTATGCCAGTTATTATGCAGGCGAAAATGATTCAAAATGGAAAGAATTTTTCATTGATGAATTTGTTAAGAAAAAAATTAGCCCTAAACAAATTGTCGAGGGGCTTCAAAAATTAAAAGACGTGTAAATGGCACTAACAACGGCTTGCTGTCCATGCCGCCGAACAGCCAGCCCGCAATGCCAACGCACGGCGGCACGGCAGCAAGCCAACCGTTGAGCGATAAACGAATCGAAAGTCACGGAAAGGTCAAGCGCATCAAAGTAAATTTGGTTGCGCTTTTTGTTTTTTGGGATAATCCCCGTATTTTTGTTACAAATTGTTTCAAAATGGCAAAAAAACTAGTTCGGTTTGATTGGGCGATGAAGCGGCTACTCCGCAATAAGGCCAACTTCGACATCTTAGAAGGTTTCCTTTCCGAGTTGCTCCACGAGGACTTTAAAATAAAACAAATCCTTGAAAGCGAGGGAAATAAAGAGGCCGAGGACGACAAGTTCAACCGGGTAGATATTCTCGTGGAGAATAACAAGGGCGAACTGGTCATCGTAGAAATCCAGAACACCCGCGAAGCCGACTACTTCCAGCGGATGCTTTACGGCACGGCCAAGGTTATCGTGGAGCATATCGCCGAAGGGCAGCCGTACTCCCAAGTCAAAAAAGTTTACTCCGTGAACATCGTGTACTTTGACCTTGGTCAGGGAGATGATTATGTTTATCATGGAACTACCACTTTTGTCGGTATCCACAGCAACCACGAACTGGAACTTTCCGAAAAGCAGAAGGAGCTTTTCAAGAAGACATCGGTATCGGACTTGTACCCTGAGTACTATGTGATAAAAACAAATCGGTTCAATGAAATTGCAAAGGATACTTTGGATGAGTGGATATACTTCCTGAAAACGGCAGAAATCAAAGATGAATTCACGGCAAAAGGCTTGAAGTCTGCCAGTCAGAAACTCGATATTTTGAAATTAGACCCTGCCGATCGCAAGGAATATGACAGATATATGGAGGCGCAAAGGAGCGATGCGAGTTTTGTGGAGACGGTAAAACTAGAAATAACGTCGGCAGTAAAAACCCGTGAAGAAGAGATTGCTGAAACTGGTCTATTGGAAGGGCTTTCGATTGAAATTGTATCAAAACTAACAGGACTATCAACAATAGAAGTTCAAAACATCGCGAACAGATTGGGTTTGAATAAATAAATCGCCCAACAATCGCTTTACGAAAATTGCTCCTATGCGTCGCAAATTCGTAAAGCATAACGATGGCTGCAACTAAAAACCAAGAAAAAATATAAATATAATAAAATATGGCAAGAAGATACCGTTCAAAAAGTTCAGGAGGAAAAGGACAGGGTGCTATATTACTTATTGCTACCCTTGTCGCAGTCATAATTTTTATCATCAAAATAATACTGGTTTTACTTCCTTTTTTGGTCGTTGGTTTTCTTGGATACAAATACTATCAATGGCAAAAGGCTCGGCTTTTGGTCTATGATAACAATTGGAACAGATTCTACCATGAAGAACTAAAATTCAAACTCCAACTGTGGGGTTCAATTTTTGCAATCATCATAGGTTTGATAATTGCATTTGTTCGCCCTTGGGCAGGTTTCCCAATTTCTTTGGCTGGCGTTTTGACTTTTCCCAATGTGCAGCAATGGCTTGCTCAAAAACTCAACGATAAGTATAATAATTGGACAAAATGGACTGCAATTGCCTCATTATTGACTATTTCGTTAGCGGCGAATGGTGTTTATAGCGATATTTCAGCAAAAAGAGTTGCAGAGCAAACAAAAATTGAAAAGGCAAAGGCGGACGAATTGGAACGGCTTCGCCAAGAGAAACAAATCAAAATTGACAGTGCAACCTACTTTGTTCAAATTGCTTCAAAAAATATAAAAGATAAAAAATATAATAATGCTGATGAGAACCTTCGCAAAGCGACAATTCTCGACCCAGAAAATCAAAATGTGGCATATTATAGAGGTCTAATTTTTCAAAACAGGGGAAAATATAATAACGCACTCGAAGAATATAATAAAGTAGCGACAGTACCAGACTTACAATCAGGTGAACTCCAATATCAAAAAGGACAGTGCTATTTGAATCTTGGGAAAAAAGAACAGGCATTGACAGAATTTCAAAGTTCAGGAAGTTTGGGTTTTGAAAAAGGCAATAATTTATACGAAAAATTAAAGCCAAAGCCCAAAAAGTCTCCATCTGTTTCCTCTAAATCAACAACCTCGCCTTCATCATATTCATCCGGCGGGAGCAGTAGCAGAAGTGGCGGATGCTTAGCAGGGCAATGTATTGCTTACACAAAAAAAGGTTACAGATGTTCCCGAAGAACCACAAGTTGTTCGGGAAGATGTTGGCAGCATTAAATCTAACTCATAAATACAATGAAAAGGATAATTACATTATTGTGCATTGGATTAATCTTGAATCTTTCATGCACAAAAGAAGGTACCGGAGGCGGGAGCGACTGCCCCACAACTGCAAACTGTGGATGTTCGAATAAAACAAAAACAGAGTGTGAAACCGACCCGTGCTGTCGCTGGGTTGTAGGTGATGGATGCAAATGCAATTGATAATAAAGCAGCCATCAACGTCTCAACCCCATTAAGTTAAGCGCCATCTCTCACCCCCAATTAGCCCTCCAAAGGCCTGAGCCGAGCCAAAAGTCAAGCGGCCCTGTTCAAAGGCCAAAAGTTCCTTGACAAAACCCAAAGCGCCCCCCTGTCAAGCATGAGTTTGACATCATTCCGATAGCGGGAAATGATTAAGCCTAAAGCGCGTGACGGTAGTTGTGTTCCCAGTTGTGACGCTCTCCCAGGCGCATCATTTTGGGCTATCTGGAGGGGTTGTTTTCACGGATGGGTTCCAGGCATTTGAGCAGGTATCGCTTGAGTTTTGCTATTTCGGTTTCCAGATTTTCGCGTGGGCGCAGGAAGAGGCGCACGATGAAGGACTTGAAAATGCCGATGCCGACATTTCGGTTTGGTTGACAGGGCCTTTGGCGGCGGTGTCCTACCCCCCTCCGAGCGTTGCCAAAAATTAATAGAGGAAGTACAATCTCCAAAAAAATCGGGGATTTCCCGTCACATACGGAAAACCCCCGATCGCAAAAATCACTGCGCTTAAAACATCTCTACGCCGCCGAAATGGAAGGCGCCTTCAATGGCGGCATTTTCGTCGCTGTCGGAACCGTGTACGGCGTTTTCGCCGACGCTGGTGGCGTATTTGGCGCGGATCGTGCCGGGCGCGGCGTTGGCCGGGTTGGTGGCGCCGATCAGGGTGCGGAAATCTTCCACTGCATTGTCTTTTTCAAGAATGGCCGCCACAATGGGGCCGCTGCTCATGAATTCGCAGAGTTCGCCGTAAAAAGGACGCTCGCGGTGAACGGCATAAAATTCGCCGGCCTTGTCGAGGCTCAGGCGGGTGAGTTTCATCGCAACGATGCGAAAACCCGCCGCGTTGATCATTTGAAGGATGTTACCGATGTTGCCGGCGCGCACAGCGTCGGGCTTGATCATGGTGAAAGTGCGGTTGCCTGCCATTGTATGGGAAAGGATAAATGATGAGTAAAACGTTTCGGTTTTCCGGTCGGGGGCGCAAAGGTATTCCAAGATTATATTTTAAAACGGCGCTGAAAAAAGGTTTTTTAAAAAATAATCTGCGGCTAAAAAGGCGTTTCGCCGCAAAGCGTGTAATTTTGCGGGCTTTTTTGAAAAAAATGGAAATCCCGGACGCGCTACACCAACTCCTCCGCACGCCGCAACAGGTTGCCATCTTCTCGCATCGCAACCCCGACGGCGACGCCATCGGCAGCTCGCTTGCCATGCTGCATTATTTGGTGCAACACGGCCATTCGGTGCATATCATTTTCCCCTCCGACTTTCCCGAAGAGTTCGAAATCCTGCCCGGCGCCGACGATATCCTGATCTGGGACCAACAGCCCGAAGAATGCAAACAGGTCATCAACCGAAAAAACCTCTTCATTTTCCTCGATTTCAACGCCCTCGAAAGAATTGACAAAGTAGGCGACTATATCCGCAACCTGCCGGCCGCCCGGGTCATGATTGACCACCACCTGTTTCCGGAACCTATCGCCGAATACGCCTTTTCCGAACCCTCGGCCAGCAGCACCTGCGAAATGGTGTACCGCTTTATCGAAAGCATGGGCGACCTGGATAAAATCCGGCCCGACACCGTGGGACGTTGCATCTACACCGGCATCGTGACCGACACCGGCTCTTTCCGCCACGCCACCAACCCGGCGGTCTTCCGGATCTCCGCCGATCTGGTGGAACGCGGCACCCCCGACACCGCCGTGCAGGATATGATATTCAACTCCCAAAAAGAAAAAAATCTGCGCCTGCTCGGGCATTGCCTGACGCATCGCATGGAGTTTTTCCCCGAATATAAAACCGCCCTGATCTGGCTTTCACGCAAGGATTACGAACAATTCGACATCCAGCGCGGCGATACGGAAGGCATCGTGAACTACCTGTTGAGCGTGCGCGAGGTGCAGCTGGCCGCATTCATCCACAACCAGCCTACGGTGGTAAAACTCAGCCTGCGCTCCAAGGGCAATATTGACGTACAGGAAATCTGTAAAAAACATTTCAAGGGCGGCGGCCATAAAAATGCCGCAGGCGCCTACTCGCACGACAGCCTGAAAGCCACCATCGAAAAATTTAAAAGCATCCTGCCGGAATACAAAGACCGCATCCTGGCGGGCTGATCGTTGCAACGCATGCGACGATTCCAAACTTGTCTATCACTCACTTAACTCGAAAAGAATGCGCAACTTATTGATCCTGTCTTTTTTGACGCTGTTCACCGCAACCCAGATTGCCTGTCAGAAAGGCAAGGAAGTCACCACCCCCGGCGGCAACCGCGTGGTTGTACACACCAACAACGAAGGTCCGAAAGCCACTTATGGCAACACCATCCTGATCAACGTAAATACCTGGGTAAATGACTCGCTTGTTCAGAGCACCCTGCGCGATGCAGGCGGTCCGCGCGAGGTAACGCTGCCCGATTCCACCATGATGAAGGGTCGTGTTCCCGCCGTATTTGAAGCCCTCCTTATGATGGCCAAAGGCGACAGCGCCACGGTATATCAGCCGCTCGATTCCGTTATGAAAAAGGGTATTCCCAAATCTTTTGGCGAGGTAAAAGAAATCCGCTACGAGGTTAAACTGGAAGACATCGTAACCCCTGAAGTACTGCAGCAGCGCCAGGCGGAAGCCGCCAAAAAAGCGGAAGAAGCGCAGGCCCAGGGCATGGTGGTGGCTGAAACGGTGAAAACCATGTTGGCCGACTACAAATCCAAAAAACTGGCCAACCTGAAAAAATCGGAGAGCGGCCTGGAATACGTGATCATCGAACAAGGCGCGGGCGCGCCGCTGAAAGATGGCGACAGCGTACCAACTTCCTACTTCGGCGTTCGTAAAAACGACGGCGTCATGTTCGACAACTCCTACGACCGCGGCGGCCCCTCGCCCTTTACCGTGGGCGCGTTGATCCCCGGCTTCAATGAAGGCATGAAATTGCTCAACCGCGGCGGCAAAGCCCTGTTGTTCATCCCCAGCAAACTGGGTTATGGCGAACAAGGCGCCGGCGGCGACATTCCGCCGAACACCGACCTGGTGTTCTATATCGAAATGGGTATGTAATTCCCGTTGATTTTGTTTGAGGCTGCCTCACCAGCCTGATTTTGGCAAAAGTGAACGCAGGGGATATTTCTTCTGTTTAAGACCTGTCAAATAATCGAGTGAGGCAGCCTCCTCTTTTTCCTTCCATGCCATGCGTTATTTCCTGTCGTTTGCTATTTTTAGCCTGTCGCTCTGCGTTGTTTCACTCAACGCGCAAACCGTTTCCGAACACGGCTACCGCTATGTGCATCACCAAAAAAACAAGGGTCCGAAACCCCGGCGCGGAGAAGCCATGATCGGGCAGGTGGATGTGTTTGTGGGTAATTTCCTGCTCAGCAGTTCGCGCAAGACCGGCGCGGGCATTTACCGCTACGAAATACCGCCGGTTGAAGCCGAAATGACGCATTATCCGCCTATTTACGATGCTGCCCTGTTGATGAGCGTAGGCGACAGTCTGACGATTTTTCAAAACGTGGACGATAATATGCGCCAATACCTGCCACCGGAAGAGAAGCAGGCAAAAGAAATTCGTTTTGAAATCGTGCTGCGTGAAATCGTAACCGCCGAGCAAAAAGCCGTTGCCAACAAAACGCTGGAAGCAGCCGTTCAGCAACTCGGACAACGCATCCAGACCAAGGTAAAGGCCTATGCAGCGGGCCTGCTCGATGCGGAGATTACCCGTCGGCCATCCGGCCTGAAAATACTGGTGGAAGAACCCGGCAAGGGTGAGGCCGTCAGGGAAGGCGAACCGATACAGGTGCATTATTACGGCTGTCTGAAAAACGGCGTTATGTTCGACAATTCATACAGTCGGCGCCAACCCCTTCAATTCCCGGCCGGGGTGGGTGAAATGATTGCCGGTTTCGATGAAGGAGTGATGCAATTGCGCCACGGCGCCCGCGCCTACCTGTTTATCCCGCCCTCACTCGGCTACGGCGATCAGGATGCTGCCGGCGGCACCATCCCCGCCAATTCGGAACTGATTTTTTATATTGAAGTGCTGTGAGGGGTTGAGTTTACTACTAATGTTTCGCCTTTATGAGGCTTTTTTTCGCAACGTTTAAAAATTTGCGCCCTTTCAAAGTCTGGATTTATAACAATTGGTAACCAATCGAATCAATCGAAAAATCGAATCAATCGAATCAATCCATAAATTTTTCCGTTTCCAATGACGATCGAACAACTGAAAGAGTTGAAAGACAAATTGGCGGTCCTGAGGAGGTATCTTTGACGTGGATAACCGCGCCAGAGAAGTAGAGGACCTGACCAATCAAACCCTGGATCCCAATTTTTGGAATGATCCCAAACGCGCCGAAGGCATTCAGCGCAAAATCGGCCTGAACAAAAAATGGCTGGATGATTTTGCCACCCTCGCCCGCGAACTCGACGACCTCGAAGGCTTGTTCGAGTTTCAAAAAGAAGGGATGGCAACCGAAGAGGAAGTGGACGCACAATACAAGCGCGCCCTGGCCATCCTGGAAGACGCGGAATTCCGCAGCACGCTCAACCAGAAAGAAGATGAAATGAATGCCGTGCTCACGATCAACGCGGGCGCCGGCGGCACCGAGGCTTGCGACTGGTCGGCCATGATTCTGCGCATGTACCGGATGTGGGCCGAACGCAACGGTTTCAAGGTCATTGATATTTTCGAACAGGATGGCGATGCCGCCGGTATCAAATCAGCCAGCATCGAAATTCGCGGCGACTACGCCTACGGCTGGCTCAAGGGTGAAAACGGCGTACACCGACTGGTGCGTATCAGCCCCTTCAATGCACAGGGCAAACGACAAACCTCCTTTTCCTCCGTTTTTGTGTATCCGCTTATCGAGGACGATGAAATTGAGGTGGAAGTGCGTCCCGACGACCTGCGTTGGGATGTATTTCGCGCTTCAGGCGCCGGCGGTCAGCACGTAAACCGGACGGAATCGGCGGTACGTGTCACACACATCCCTACCGGCATTGTCGCAGAATGTCAGCAGGACCGAAGCCAGCACCGCAACCGGGAAATTGCCATGACCTTGCTGAAAAGCCGGTTGTATGAACTGGAGATGCGCAAACGTCAGGCCGAAAAGGATAAAATCGAGGCCGGAAAAAGCAAAATCGAATGGGGCAGCCAGATCCGCTCCTATGTACTCGACGACCGCTGGGTCAAGGATTTGCGTTCCGGTTACAAGGTGCATAATCCCGACAATGTACTCAACGGCGATCTGCAGGAATTTTTAAAAGCCTACCTCATGTGGGAACGCAATCCTACAGGCGTGGTGGAAGACGAAGAATAGCATTTTTCTGAAAAATGCTGGGAAGACGCTGTCTCACAGGTTGTAGTTTGGACAGGATTGACAAGATTTACAGGAAAATCACCCTAAAAAAGTAAAAAAACCTGTAAATCTTGTCAATCCTGTCTAAAAACATAACCTGTGAGACAGCGTCTTCATTTTTTGGCGGATTATGATCCGTTTTTGTCTCCTTTTCTCAAGATCGCCGCCGAAAGCAATGCTACTGCCAGTCCCATCGGGAAGGGTTCGAGGAAGGTCAGGCCGAACCGGATCAGCGGGTTTTGGTACATTTCTCCAAATTTCTGCATGTCAATTATTGTTTGGTCAATCTCTGCCTGGAATTTTCCGGCTTTCTGCATCTTCTCGACGGTAAGTCGCGTGTATGTTTCCAGAAAGTCAGGCATGATCGTTTCATACACCACCATCCAGGCAAGCACATAAAAAACACAGGAAACCACGGCGATGAGGAGTCCCACCTGAAAGCCTTTACCAAAACTGATCACCCCGCCGGCTACCTGGTCGCGGTAATGGCGCACGCCAAAATAAACCAGCAGCATGCTGAGTAAAATACCTGCATACCCGACAATGGCGCCCCGGTCGAAGTTGTTGGAAGAATTGGAGTAAATCACGGTCGCCACCATCAGTGCGGCAGAGATAGCACCCGAAATGAGTCCGTAGCGTAGAATGGTCTGTTTCATAAACTGCAATTTTTTTTGTGAAAAACTGCGGCAAACCAATCAATAAACACCCTTTTCGGCCTCATACTTTCGGGTGATTTCCCAAAAGAACGGAAAAATCACCCGTTAGAAGGATGAAGGATGAAGGATGAAGGATGAAGGATGAAGGATGAAGGATGAAGGATGAAGGATGAAGGATGAAGGATGAAGGATGAAGGATGAAGGATGAAGGATGA
>JANRLZ010000250.1:0-5578 GCA_033762055.1 Saprospiraceae bacterium | reverse complement strand
TTTACAGGATGAACAGGTTTTTTTGACAGGATTTACAGGATGAACAGGATTAACAATCTTCTTCATATCCTATCAATAAACCTGTCCATCCTGTAAATCCTGCCAAACCAATAAACCTGTCCATCCTGTAAATCCTGTCAAAACCAATAAACCTGTCCATCCATCCTGTAAACCCTGTCAAAACCAAAAACCTGTCCATCCTGTAAATCCTGTCAAAAAAAACCTGTCCATCCTGTCCTAACTCAATTCGCCGGTTTCGCGCAGAACGCGTTGCATTTCGCCGTACTGGTTATCCAGCAGGCGTTTTAATTCGTAGCGTTCGAATTTGTATTCAAAGTTGAAATAACTGTTTTCGTAGTGGTTGGCGGAGGTGGGTAGCAGGCCAACAAAATTTTCGTTCCAGCGCACCCGACCGCGCCCGTGCAACTCGTCGAGGGGCAGTTTCAAAAAATCGGCCTGTGGGAAGTAGAGATACAAACCCTTCATTTTTCGGATAATCTCCACCGCTGCCTGTCGCTCGGGCAACCGGTTTTCCCGTCGGAATTCGCTGATTTCATGGAAATAACGTGTTTCTGCGTCGCGCAGCCGGCGAGTCGCCACCCGCTCCCGCATTTCAAAAAGCCGGTAGCGTTTGGGCAGAATACCATTTAACTCGCGCAGCACTGCCAGCGGGCCGAAGCCTGGCATCGGATGAAATGGAATTTCAGCGCCTTCATTGGTCACATCCACCCATCTGAACTTTACTTCCTCCGTCATTTCCTGCCAAACAAAATCAAGAAATACCGGGTCTGCATGCAGTTTGTAAGCGCAAAGTGCGGCCAAAATCAGCCGTGTACAACGCCCGCGTTGGGCCTCATCGCCCGAATGGATAGACTGGTATTGAGGTAGTATTTGTTTTTGAAAAATATTCCCGGCAATAGACCGGCGCAAATCCTCCTCCGTATAACGGGTAGACAATGCCAGCACCTCCCGCAAGGTTTTGAGCGCATTAAAACCCAGCGCCGTACTTTCAGGCAGTGTCGCCAGCTGTCCTTGCAAGTCGAAATGCAGCCAGTCGAGCAAGTCGTCGCCGGTCAATTCCCGGATGCAGCGATCCAGAAAAGCCTGGCCGTCCGCCTCCGGATAGGCCTGGCAAGTGATCCGCCAGTTATGCAGGCAGCCGATCATCCGCCTGCGCGCATCCAGCGTATCCATACGGCGAAAATCGGTAAACGACCGTCCGCGCCGCACGGCGTCCCACTCAGTTTGTGTATCGGAAATAAATTGCAGGTAAACCGCCTGTTTGATATTGGGCTGCACCTGCAACCAGCCTGCCTGACCGGAAAAATCGCGCACAATCTTTTCCACGATGCCCTGTACATCAAACCCGTAGCGTTCGCAGTCGGGGTGTGCCGTCACTTCTCCGGCGACATTGAGCGTGAACCAGGGCAAGTCTTCCAGGCCCGTTGGCACAGGCGACACAAGCAGCCCCGGCAGCAGGTATTCAAGGGCCAGGCGGTAAAAACTGCGTTCTTCCTGTTCGCCGAAAATTTCCACCCCCAGCAGGCAGGCGTAAGTAAAACGGATCACTGATTCCCGCTTGTCGGTAAAGGGGCGGCGGCGTTTTTTATCTTCGGCAATCTGGTTGGCGAGCGCCTGACGTTTGGCTAAAAGACTGAAATACAAGTCTTCACGGAGCAAGCCGCTTCCTTTCACAATTTTATTGGCGTCTGCGGCTTCCATTTCGCGCAGCATGTCCAGCAGTTCATGAATTTCCCCCAACAAATCAAAATGCCCATTGGGCACAAACTGAAATCGTCCGTTCAGCACTTCCACTTTCTCGATCCAGTGGCACTTTCCGCCGCCGCAACATTCGATTACCGCCGCTTCCAGCAGTTCTTCTGAAGGATGTACCAGCCGGCATACCTTGAGCGTATTACCAAGTACCACCCGAAGCGGTCGGCGGTTATCAGGCACTTCTTCCGCGTGTTTGCCGGTGTGGCGCAGTGGGTCGTTGGGAAAAGTGTGGTACAGCCGCAGGGCGGCATCCGATATCGCCTCCGATGCGATGGCCAGGTTGTGCAGGGCTGTGCTGCTCGGACATTTCCGGTCGGACATATAATCGCGCAAGCGACTGGCAAACAGCAGGATATGTTGCAGCACCCGGTCGTTGCCGGCCATGGCTTCCCGCATGGCACGCAACGCCGTTTCTTTTTGCAGGTAGGTAATGAGGAGGTATTCGTAGAGCTGTGCCGACTGCGGATCAATGTTGTTGCGCACATGGTCGCAGTAGTTGAACGCTGCGGCCGGATTTTTTACCGCCAAGGCATCTTTGGCGAGCAAAAGACTGCGGCGAAACTCGTTTTTTTGTTCGAAAGACAACAGGCCGATTTGCTCCAGTTGTTCCTGTTCGCGCGGACCGACGGGCAGATTCAGGGTTTCCGGAATGATAATTTCATCAACCGGAATAAAAAAAGGCGGCACCGTGCTGTCGTCGCGACTGTCGGCGACAAACCGGTAGTAGTCGCGGATAAATATCTGTTGCCATTCGGGGTGTAAATCTACCTCTTCCAGGCGAAGGAGAAGGTGGTATAAATCCTCCTGAATTGGCGCAGCCTGCTCTTGCAGTTCGGCGATGGAGATTTGTGAGAGGCGGGTTTTTTCGCGCAGTTGTTTGAATTTTTCCTGTACATCCAGCACGCCGCGTTTTACGCCCACATCGCGGATCAGGCGTTTCAGCAAGGCCAGCAAAGGGGCATGATTGATCCGGTCGGTTTGCGCCAGGAGGCGGGCGCGCAAGTCCTCGATGCCTAAGGGAAGTTCGATGCGACCGATTCCGATGTCGTTCGAGGCCGGTGCAGCATCCAGCACATTGGCGGCGGTAAGGGCGGCGCGGTAGAGTTGCCGCTCACGGGCAATGCGGTCATTTTCAACCGTTTCCCCCGGCGGCAAGGCCGTTACGTAAGCATGAAACAACCGGGGAATCGCCGCGCTGCGCGCCTGAAGGGACAACACCTGCAAAGCCGGCCGGTTTTTCTGGGTGGAAACCGCCTGATCGGCTTCCCAGCGTACGTCCGGACTGTCTTCGTAATGCTGGGATAAAATGGCGACAAACAGGTTGGTTTTTTCCAGAAAAGCCGCCGCCTCGCTCCGGAATGCTTCTACGGGAACCGAGGCCTTGTTCCAAAACACCAGATTCCGTGGCTGTAAAGCCAGTGAAAGCTGACGCTGAAAATCGGCCGCCGTTTGCGCGTCGGCAGGATCAAAAGAAAGGTAGATAAATGCGGGTGTGTTCATTGGCAGGGCAAAAATTCAAAATCCCTGCCATATTAGGGCATGTCAAAGATTTTTTTTGAACTGAAAATCAATGATTTGTTACTCCCGGTAGCCGCGCATGGCGTAGTACACCACAAACCCGAAGCAAACAAACGGCACGATCAGCAGGTAACGCAGTTCGATATGCGACAACCAGCCTCCGATGGGCGGCAAAATGGCTGCGCCGACGATGGACATAATCACCAGCGAAGAGGCCAGCTTGCTGTCGGCAGGCGCCAGGCCTTTGGTTGCGAGGGCAAAAATGGTGGGGAACATGATACTTTGGCAGAAATACGTCAGCATTACGCAGATCATGGCCGTAAATCCGCCGGTAAAATAAGCCAGCAACACCAGCAGCAGCGCCCCGATGCTGTACCAGCTCATCACCCGGCGCGCTTCGTAGCGCCCCATGAGGAAGGTGCCCAAAAAGCGCCCCATCATGAACAGCGCCATCGCAAAAGAGGCGTGAAAGCCCGCAATCTGTTTCAGGTTTTTCCCTTCCAACGGGTAAAGTTGCTGCACGATGCCCAGGTGTTCTTCGTTGGAGAATCCCATTTTTAAATCCACAAAATAACTCCAGAGCGTGACCTGGGCCCCCACGTTGGCAAACTGGGCCAACACGCCGAGCGCCAGATGGCGGTGTTTTGAGAGCAATCCGGGTATGGAAGCCAGCATTTGTCCCAATCCCCTGGGCGCCTCACCCTGTTCCTCGTCGCGTCCTACTTCAGGCAGTTTGGAGAGCCAGAAAATCAAAGCAGCAAGGAGTACCACACCCGCCAGGGCCAGGTAAGGGCCGCGTGTAGCCAGCGCCTCCGCCATCCGGATCGGCTCCGATTGTTCGATGGGCATGGCTTTCAGTTGTTCGTTGCTGTAATCGGCCCCGGAAAAAATGAAAAAACTGCCAATAGCCGGGCCAAGTATGATACTGATGCCGTTGAAAGACTGCGCGAAATTGATGCGCCAGGCGGCGTCTTTTTTATCTCCCAGCACCGTCACATACAGGTTGGCGGCAGTTTCGAGGAAAGCGAGTCCGCAAGCGATCGTAAACAGGGCAAACAGAAAAAAAGCATACACCCGCACCCCGGCAGCCGGGTAAAACAACAAAGCGCCGCCGGCGTACAGCAACAGCCCGGCGAGTATGCCTTTTTTAAACCCGTAACGCCGGATAAAAATACCCGCCGGAATAGCAAACACAAAATAGCCGAGGTAAAACGCCGAGTCCACAAAACCCGCCTGCGCCCGGCTCAGGTCGAGCGCAGTCTGGAATTGCTTGACCAGCGAGCCATTCAGGCTGTTGGCAATGCCCCAAAGAAAAAAGAGGCTGCAGGTGAGGGCAAAAGGGAGCAGATAGGGGTTGCGGGAGGGCGTATTGCTGGAATGCATGGAAAGGAGGATTCGTTTTGTGGCGCAAGGATAAGTATTTCGGGGATTATTTTGGGGGGTGGGATGAGATGTCTTGAATCTTTCAGGAACGATCTCCATTTTTTCCGGGCAAAAACCCGCGTTTTTTTGCAAGAAATGCCGCTTACTTGTTCAGAAATGCGATTTATCTGCAAGGAAATAGCGTCTGCTTTGCAATTTTTGCCTCATTTCTTTGCAGAAATGCGCGATTTCTTGCAAGAAACAGGGCAATTCTTGCAAGATTTTGGTGAAAACTGGCAAGGAGTCGGAAAATATTTGTCGGATATGGTTCCTATTTTCTCAGGTTTGAGCGTGTTCATCAAGAAAGCAGACGGTGGTTCACATTCAGAATGGTAATCTGTGCCGTTTTTTTATCTCTTCCCAAAGGGGTGCACTTAATAATTTTTTCCTCAAAATCTCCTGATAATCAATACTATTTACCCCTTCGTTTTTCAAACGATTTCCTAATGGTCATTTGCGGAGACAACGCCAGCCCCCCCGCTTCCCGTTATGATCGTACAAGCCGCCCCGTTTGGGGAAGTGATTGCGCAACACACGACGGTTTTTTCTTTTCACACAGGCAACCGGTTTCATGCTGAAAATTGTTGCCGCCATTCAAACACGTACACACTATGACGATTAAAATTGATCGAAATGCCTATCGGCAAGCCAAACAAACCGATCTGGCATATTTCACCGAAAATGTACTGTCCAGCCTCAAATCCACAGCGGATTTCGCGTTTTTGACCGACGAAATTGCCGCACTCGATGTTGCGCTGAAAAACTTTACGGCAAGCCTGGCCGCTTCGCTTAATCGCGGCCGCAAGGAAATAGCGATGAAGAAACAGGCCCAAAGAGAACTGGTCGAAGCGCTCGACCGACT
>JANRLZ010000249.1:0-14395 GCA_033762055.1 Saprospiraceae bacterium | reverse complement strand
TCTTTGGGGTGCACAACTATTTGCACAAGCGCAAATGCCGCTCGATACCACGACGGCACAACGCCTGCTTGCCGATGCCAAAATCATGGCCGATTCGGGCAATTTTGCCGGCGCTGTAAAAAATGCACGACAAGCCGTCGTCATTTGGGACAGCCTGTACCCGCAGGGAAACATGGGTACCGTACACGCATTGTTGCGCTCCGCCCGCTATTACAGTGCCCGCGACCAATACGAGGAGGCGCTTGATATGCGCAACAAAGCGCTGGATGTTCATTTGAAAATCCGCCCGGACAACGACTGCGGGCTCGTCGAACTGTACTGGGAAATCGGAGGCACCTGCCGCGAACTAACCCAGTATGCCAAGGCCATCACGGCCTTTGACCGCAGTCTGGCCCTTGAAAAAAATTGCGGCGGCCCCGAAACCGAACGCAGTGCCGATATCATCGGCAACCTCGGTTATTTGTGGAACTTGCAGGGTGAATACCAAAAAGCAATCGCGTTGCTCGAACAAGCCCTGCGACTTCGCCAAAAAATGACACCGCCCGACAGCCTCGACATTGCCCTGTCGTACCACCATTTGGGCATGGTACACAAGGCCATTCACAAATACGATGAGGCGTTGAAATATTTTGAAAGCGCGCTGGCGATCCGGAAAAGCAAACTGGGGGAAATTCACAATCACGTGGCCAGCACCTATTCTGAGATGGGGCAGGTATATACGGCCCTGCACAATTACGCCAAAGCGCTGGAATGTGTGGACAAGGAAAGCGCCATTATGGAAGCACTCAACGCCACGGATGCACTCGATTATGTCTATGTATGCTATGATATTGGCAGAAAACACTACCTCCTGAAAGATTTTTCCGGCGCCGCCCTGTGGTACGACCGTATGCTTGAAATCTGGAAAAACAAGGTCAAAAACCCCAGCACCCAACTCGCATCCATGCATACGCACCCCGGCTCGGCCCGATTGGCGATGGGTGATTTTGAAGCGGCATTGGGGCATTTTCAGGAAACCAAACGCATTGCCGACATGGTAATGGGACCTGAAAACAGCCTGAGCACCCGGGCCGAATACTGGCTGGCGAATACTTATCGGAAATGGTACCTGACTACTGGTCTCGACAGCCTGCTCGAAAAAAGCCGGGTCCATTACCGTCTGGCAGAAAAAGGAATCGGCAAAGCCATGCGCGATGATGCCGGTCCGAATGCCCAAAGAAAAGCCCTTGCCGAGGCTATTCCTGTATTTGAAAAAGCCATCAATACCGAGCATCTTTTTCTGAAAAAACACCCGCAAGACCCGATCGCTCTCGAAAATGCCTGGAATACCAGCGAAGCAGCCCACAGTTACCTGCTTTTTGCTGCAACAAGAGAATCGGCTGCGCGGCATTTTGCCGGAATACCCGACGCCGAATTACAACAGGATTCGCTGCTGCGCGCTCAAATCACGGCATTGGAAAAAAAGCGTGAAAAACTGATTCAAAATGAAGGACTAGCGCTTACCGATGCACCTGTTTTGGAAGCTAATGCCCTCATTTATGCACAAAAAAACCGGCATGCCGAGCTGCTGGCCTCTTTTGAAAAAAATTATAAAGACTATTACCAGTTAAAATACGAGCGCCAGCTATCGTCGCTGGAAAAAACCCGAAAAATGTTGGCGCCCAACCAAACGCTGCTTGAATATTTCACCGGCGATTCTTCGATTTTTGTTTTTGTAGTTCAACCTACCGACGCTTACCTGGTAGAATTGCCCATGAATTTCCCGCTGGTCAAATGGGTGCGCGAACTTCGGGAGGGAATTGCCGGTTACCACACGGCAAAAACCAAAAATGAGGCTTTGTACGAAAAAACGGTGTTGCAATACGCCGATATCGCCCATAAACTGTACGAAAAACTCCTGGCCCCCCTCTCGGAATGGCTCACGCCGGAATTGATCATCGTTCCCAGCGAATCGCTGGCCGCCTTACCCTTCGAAGCATTGCTTTCGTCGGCACCCGACGATCCCGGTAATTTTAATACCTATCCCTTTGTCTTGCGCCGCCACGCGGTTCATTATGGGTACTCGGCCACGATGCTCCATCAAATGAGCGAGCGCAAACACCGGCAGGCATCGGAAGGCCTGCTGGCAATGGCGCCATTTTACGATCGGGATACGAGCGGACTGGCCATGCGACTGAATCGGGATATCTATCTGCGCGACGGTTTTTCCCCCTTGCCCTATACCGGGGAAGAGATATTTCGGGCAAAAAGGCGCATGGGTGACCCTGCATTACTTCTTTCAGGAAAAGAAGCCGCCAAAAACCGTTTTGTCAGCCTGGCCGCACGTTATCGCATCCTCCACCTGGCTACCCACGGGAAAGCCAACCACCTTAAAGGCGATTTTTCCTTTCTGGCGTTTTCACCCGACGAAACGGTCTCGGAAAATGCATTGCTGTCGGTGGGCGAATTGTACAACCTGCCGATTAATGCCGATCTGGTCTTGCTGTCTGCCTGCGAAACAGCCATTGGTGAAGCCCAGCGCGGGGAGGGGGTGGTGAGTCTGGCGCGGGCATTTGCCTATACCGGCGCAAAAAGTATTGTTGCTTCGCTTTGGAGTGTAAACGACAGGTCTACGATGCAAATCATGGATGGTTTTTACGCCGAATTAAGCGCCGGAAAATCCAAAAATCAAGCCCTGGTATTGGCAAAACGGCGCTATCTTGAAGAGAATCCCGGGCAAAGTGCACATCCCTTCTTTTGGGCGGGGTTTGTGGCGGTAGGGGATATGAGTCCGCTGAAAATGAAGTAAATGTCTTTCTTTCTATTTTGCTGAGAGTTTGTTGCGCAGTTCGAGGGCTTTCTTGTGGTAGGGATATCTGGGGTCCTGCACCATAGCATCCAGCAGTTTTTTTACTTCGGCATCTTTGCCTGAAGCCAATTGGCATTGCAGGTAGTTCCAGCGGGCTTCGTATTTGTATTGAAAACTGTTTTTCAGGGCGTCGTAATCATTCGCAGCAGCCATGTACTGGCCCAGTTCAAAGCGTGCTGCAGCGCGAAGGGAGCGGGCAGTCGGGTCACCTGCAACGGTTTCTTCTGAAGACAACAACTCGTTTACGCGGCGATAATTTTGTTTTTCAAATGCTTCGGCGGCTTGTTGGGCCGGGGTTGCGACGGTTCCCGGTTCGGTTATCTGGGCGGCATCGCGCACCATATCGGATGAAGGCCGGATTTGAAATTCGCGGGCAAGTGCGAGTTGCCGGTTGGGTTTTTCGTTTTTTGGAGCGGGGATATTTTTATCGGGAACGGGAGTAGTTTGCTCGGCGATGGGAGCATTTTCAGCGGGGGCGGGCGCAGGCGGAGCCTCTGTTGGCTTTTCAACCGCGATTTGTTGCGCGGGCCGGGAGGGCTGGTTGAAAAACCAGATGGCTGCAGCCAACAAAGTCAGCGTTGCAGCCATGGTCCAAATAGTACGGGAGGCGAAAAAAGAAACCTTTTTGGCTTTCGCAGGGGCATTATTCAGCGCTGATTTCACTTTGTTGCGCAACTGTAATGCAGCCAGGCGCTGTGTCATTTCGCGGTGTTGGGCGACCGATTTTGCCAGGTCGGCGTCCGACAGGATGGCCTTTTCAAATTCAGCCAGCTCCTTGCCGGTAAGCGTACCGTGCAAATAATCCTCCATCTGTTCGTAAAATTTTTCCATCACTTAGTTGTTTAACAATGAAGCAGTTGCACCGAGTTCCACCAGTCTTTTCATACATCTTGAGCGATGGTTTTTGAGTGCGTCTACCGTACTGTATTGTGTCAGTTTTTCCTCGATTACCTCCTTGTCACGGCGTTCTTCGAGGTATTTCAAACGGATTAAATTCATACAATTCGGATCAAGTTGCGCCAGCAGTTTTTCGAGCAGCTCTGTATCTGCAAAACTTCCAAAATCATCTTCAACCGGGCGCTCCCCTACCTGATCTAAATCGCCTGTGTCGTGTCTGACAGCGCTTCTCCGAAAATTTCGCGCCTTGTTTTTTGCAATTTCAATTACGAATGTAGCCGGATCAAATCCCTGAAAAACATACGATCCTGCCCTTATTTTTTGCAAACAAAGCGTCACACAATCACAAATTAACTCCTCGATATCGTCGTCGGTAAGGCGGTAACCTTTGCCGATATTAAAAATAGAACCTGAAACTTTTGACGACAGGCATTGAATGGCCATCGTTTCTTCCAGTTCAAGCCCCGTAAAGAGCATTTGATGATCGGCGTACGCCTTGCAGACGCGGTTTGATTTCCGATCGAGAAAGAGATCAAGTATACGTGCCATCCGTCAGGAGAATTGTTTGAGGCAATGATACTGACTTTCGGCATTTGTACATATATCTATGCTTAGTTTGGGTTTGTAACCCGAATGCTTCATTTTTTTTCTTCCTCATTTATTATCTTTCATTCTCCTTAGCGGCGAGGCAAATCAGGGCTACTTTTGCCCAAAAATTGTTTACATGAAAAAAATAATCGTCCTCGGCGCAGGATTGGTGGGAAACGCCATGGCGCTCGACCTGGCTGCCTCTTTTGATGTTACATCTGCCGACGCCAATGCCGACACCTTGCATCGCCTGCGTGAAAAATCAGGGGGAAAAATTCTTACACAACAGGCCGACCTCTCAGACAAAAACACGCTCTCGCGGCTCATTGCTGATTATGACCTGGTGATCGGGGCGCTGCCCGGTTTTTTGGGGTTTGAAGCCCTGAAAACCGTGATAGAAGCCGGAAAGAATGCGGTAGATATTTCCTTTTTTCCGGAAGATCCGTTCCTGCTCGATGAACTGGCCCAACAACATGGCGTGACGGCCGTGGTAGACTGCGGCGTTGCGCCAGGCATGGGCAATATCATTTTCGGGCATCACCATGCACACATGAAAGTGAACCGTTACAGTTGCCTGGTAGGTGGATTGCCTCAGGTGCGCGAATGGCCCTGGGAGTACAAGGCGGTGTTTTCGCCTATAGATGTAATTGAGGAGTACCTCCGCCCGGCCCGCTATGTGGAAGGTGGCCGAATCGTAACCCGTGAAGCGCTTTCCGATCCCGAGTTGCTCCATTTTGACGGCGTAGGTACACTCGAATCATTCAACACCGATGGCTTGCGCTCGCTCATTCGCACCATGCCCGATGTGCCCGACATGATTGAACGCACCCTGCGCTACCCCGGCTGCATCGAGTATTTGCGGGTGTTGCGTGAAGGCGGCTTCTTTTCATACGACGAGGTGGAGGTCAACGGACAAAAAATCAGGCCCATTGATGTGACGGCCAAACTCTTGTTCCCGAAATGGAAACTCAAGCCCGGAGAGGGCGATTTCACCATCATGCGTGTGGAAGTGGAAGGAGAAGAAAACGGCGCGCCGATAAAATACCGCTACGACTTGTTTGATCGTTACGATCCGGTATCCGACACCATTTCAATGGCGCGCACCACCGGATTTACCTGTACGGCGGTAGCGCATCTGGTAATGAACGGCCAGTTTGCCCGCAAAGGCATTTGTCCGCCCGAGTATGTCGGCGAAGCACCCGGGTGTTTTGCTTTCGTACGAGAATATCTGGAAAAACGCGGCGTGGTATATACCGACACCTTCCAGGTTTAAAAAACCTGGAAGGTGTGTGTTCGTCAGCTGTTAAGCATAACGGGCATAACCAGCATAAGAATGTCGTGGTCGTTGTTGTTCTCTTCCACCGGTGTAAGAATGCCGGCCCGACTGGGGGTACTGAATTCCATTCTGACCTCGTCGGAGCCGAGCACGCCCAGCATTTCAGCGAGGAAGCGGGCGTTGAACGCGATTTTCATCGGAGTGCCTTCATATTGGCAGGCAATCTGTTCGGTTGCCTCGTTGGAAAAATCGAGATCTTGTGCGCTGACGGTCAGGCTTTTATCTGTCAGTTCGAATACCACCTGGTTGGTGGTTTTATTCGCATAAATGGCGATGCGTTTGAGCGAATTCTGGAAATCGCTGCGATTGGCCGTCATCACATTCGGGTTGTCAACCGGAATCACCGCATTGTAATCGGGGTAACGCGCGTCAATGAGCCGGCAAACCAGTTTCATGCCGCCGAAGGCAAAAAAAGCGTTGGCCTTGTTGAAAGAAATACTCACGCCATCGCTGGCAGGAAGGGCGTTTTTAAGCAGATTGAGCGCTTTTTTCGGCACAATAAAGTTTGTGCTGACCTCGCCGGCGAGGTGGTGGGTGCTGAATTTCACCAGTTTATGGGCATCGGTAGCCACACAGGTTAGTTTGTCATTTTCGACCTGAAAATAAACGCCGGTCATGGCGGGGCGCAGTTCGTCGGCCGAAGTGGCAAAAACAGTGTTGTTGATGGCGTCGAGCAGGTACTGGCTGTTGATCTTCACCGTGTCCACACCGTCGGGTTCCGGTAGATTCGGAAAGTCTTCGCCATTTTCACCGGCCAGTTTATACTTGCCGTAGGAGGACGTAATTTCAATGTTCCAGTTGTCGCTGTTCACGCTGAATGTGATAGGCTGCTGCGGCAGCGCTTTCAGCGTATCAAGCAGAATTTTTGCCGGTACGGCGACCGAAAAACTGTCGTCGGCCAGCACTTCGATGGTGGTACTGATGCTGGTTTCCAGATCGGTGGCCGAGATAGTGAGTTTTTTATCTTCAATTTTGAACAGGAAATCCTCCAGAATCGGCAAAACCGGGTTGGAACCGATGGCGCCATTGGCAATTTGGACTTGCTTGAGGAGTTCGGAAGAAGAAACGCTGAATTTCATGTAGTGGTCGTAGTTGGCTTGACGCTTTGGCCGAATGCACAAAGCGCGAATACGGTCGGGTGCAAAAGTATATCGAATTGACGGCGTTTTCGCTCTCAAACAACTAACATTTTGTGGAAAAACACAGGAAAAATTACCTTCGCCCGCCGGTTTTATTTCTCTCCTGCACTACATAATGCTCAATCGCAAAGCTGCTCCTGTTATCCACGAAGTACGTCACCTTGCCATGCCGCGCCCGACCCTGTTCCGGCTCGACAATGGTATCCCGGTGTATGTGCTGGATTATCCCGGTCAGGAAATCGTCAAGGTAGAGGCCGTTTTTCGGGCAGGCCGACCGGAAGAACAAAAACGCCTTGCCGCCCGTGCTACCACCCGTCTGCTGCGCGAAGGAACCATACATCAAACAGGCGCTGAAATAGCCGAACATCTCGATTTCTACGGGGCGTCGCTGAATGTACCTACGCACCTGGATACATCCAGTTTCGTCCTTTTTTCGCTCAAAAAATACGCTGCCGAGGTCATTCCCACGTTTGCAGAAATGTTGCAATTGCCGCTTTTCCCGGAAAACGAACTGGAAACTTTTCGCCGCACCAGTATCCAGGAATTGCTGGTCGAACTGGAAAAGGTGGAAACCGTGGCCTACCGGAAAGTAACCGAACTGATTTTCGGAGAAAATCACCCATACGGCTATAACTCTTTGCCGGAAGATTATCAAGCTATTCAACGCACTGATATCCAGCGTTTCTACGATACCTGGTTTACGCCTGCCCAGTGCCTGATTTTTGCCAGCGGGCGTATTGACGACGGCGTATTGGGGTTGCTCAATCGCCACCTCGGCGCCTGGCAAAAACAAACACTCCAACCGGCCCCGGTCAAAAATCCGGTACACATCCAAGTGCCGGTCCCGGCCAAAAATCAAAAACCGGTACACATCCCGCTTGCCGGCTCGCTGCAAACCGCGATAAAAATCGGACGCCGACTGTTCGACCGCAACCACCCCGACTTTAATGGCCTGGTGGTACTCAACACCGTATTGGGAGGGTATTTTGGCTCGCGTCTGATGACCAATATCCGCGAAAAAAAAGGCTACACGTACAATATCTATTCGACACTTGACGCCTATCTGCACGACGGCTGTTTCTACATCGCCACCGAGGTGAGCCCCGACAAATCGGCAGCAGCCATGCGCGCTATTTTTTCCGAAATGAAAAAACTGCGCGAACAACCCGTATCTGAAGAAGAGTTGAGCATGGTGCGCAACTACATTCTCGGCATGCTGCTCAATGGCCTTGATGGCCCGATTAACAGTTCCGACATGGTGCGTAATATGATCGTGGAAGACCAGTCGCCCGAAAAGTTTGACGCATTGGTTCAAACCGTGCGACAAATTACCCCGGAGGCTTTGCAACAACTGGCAACCCGTTACCTCCAGCCCGATGATTTTTGGGTGGTCACAGTGGGCTGATTACCGCACCAGATACGCCCAAACGGCGTTCCCATTGCCCGTTACCAGTATTTCCACGCCATTGACGGTATATAAAACAAAAGCCGTATTGCCACCCAAAGGGAAGCCTGGCCGTGGATTGCCCTGCTGGTCAAACAACCAGATCCGTCGCCCACGCAGATCCACCGTGCCAATGCGGTGGTCGGGGCAGAAAAAAATCCGGTGTTGCTTTTCCCGAAAATCTATCGAAAAAAGCGATTTACCCCCCGAATTATCCCAGGCGCCTACCCGGGTACTTTTCCCTTCCAGATAGGCCCATTCAAAACGGGCATCGCCGGCAAGTTGTCCGAACGCGGCCGAGCCATTGGGTTTTCCAGCCTGAACCACGTTGGTGTTTCCTTGCAAATCGCAGGAAAAAAGTTGTCCGGCAGTGTTTGCTGCATAAATCCGCGGCACGGGGTCGGCAATCGCGCGAGTGTTGAAAACACCTTCCCATTGCAGCGTCGGGAAACGCAGCGAGCCATCGCGACCAAACACGGAAAGCAGGCCGTTTTCGCTGAGCAAGACGAGATAATCCTTGCCTTTATGTTGAAAATGGAGCATAGGCTGGCGTACAGGGCCCGAAATCGGTCGGGCATTCCAGCCATCAAGCGTTTTTCCGAGGTGTCCCAGTCCGTATAAATTCCCGTTTTCGCAGGCAACGAAGTAAGAAAATTTGGTATTTTTATCAAAATCTACCACCAACATGCCATTGGTGGCCCGTGCCGGTAATATCAGGGGGAAACCCTGCACATCACGCCCGGCTTCATCGAGGGTAAAAATTTGTGTGGCGGTGTTGAACGTGAAACATTTTGAACCGTTCCCATAAAAATCAATGCCCTCTATTTCCGACAGGATTCGTTCTGAAAGCGCTTTGCTCCATACCAGTGAGCCGTTTTGTGCATCCAGGCAGTAAAGGCGGTTTTGCGCGTCTTGCAAAAGCACAAAGTGGTTTCCTCCGGCAGTTTGAATTACCACCGGAGGACCTGCAATCAGGGATGAAAGCGGCATTTTCCACAAAATATCTGTCTGAACCGGCGCACCGGATAAAGCCTGTTCTGCCATGCTGATCTCTGTTGCAGCAGCAAGGCGCGGTTGGATCGAAGCGACCAGCAGCCGGCCCACGGTATCCGAAGGTAATTCAGGTTCGTCCTGAAAGAGATTTTTCAACAAACCGGACTGGAAAGCGGTATTGATAAAAAATTGCGCGTTGTCATTTTGCTTTATTTTTTGAAGTAATTGCAGGCAATCGGCGTTGTTGGCCAGGGTTTGTCCTACCAGATATTTATCCAGAACCAGCTCCATGGAAGAGCGATCCGGTGCAAACAAGACAAAATTTTCGAGCAAACAAGCCACCGGATTGCGGAAGGCATCGTCGTTGCCTAACAGCGGGTGAAGAAAACCGGCGTCCTGAAATCCCCAGATATCAAACATTTGATAAGCGCCCGTAATCCCGGGCAAAACGCCCCGTGATTTTCCGAGCGTTTCAAATGAGCGCCTTGCCAGCGCCGTATCGCTCACTGCGAGGATCAGCAGCCGATCGCCGGAAAGTGCCGGCGAAACAGGTTCGGTGAGCGCGAATACGGCTTCTTTGCCCACCCAGGGTAATACAAACTGCTCAAAATCACCGGAACGGAGCTCCCCCAAATGGCGAAAAAAATCGGGTACATTTCCCAATCCGGCTCGGGCCAAAAAAGCAGTATTATCGGGAAGAATGTTAAAAATCGCGGTATCAAGAGGGCCTCCCCAACGGGCCAAACCGTTTAAAAACCCCCTTGTCTCGGTCAATATACGGCACTGGCTGCTGTCGTACGAAATTCCGGCCCATTCCACATTCCTGGCCAGCAGATCCGGCAAGCCGCGCCAGCGGGGCAACATACGGTTGCGCCACTGTTCGGCCAGTGCAGCCGGGCGCAAGTGGACGCGCAAGGGCGCTTCCGGCAGTTCGTCGAGATGCGGACGATCCGACCACCAGTTGCGTGTTCGCTCCAGCTGCGCGAGCGCATCTTCCACCAGCGTGGCTTTGCGCGAAAAGAGGAGCAAATTGCCCGCTGCCGCGACTTCCAGTTGTTCGGTTTTTGATAGGTGGATGTTAAAAATGGTATTCCCGTGAAACTGGTGCGGGAAATATTTTTGGGTCATTTCATTTGTTTTTAAGGCTTTTTCAAGGTTAAAACCACTTGAGATTTCCACAATAAACAGCGGGTGCAAGCTGTCTGAGGGATGCAGGGTAAAAGCGGCCAGGGTCTTGTTTTGGGCCAAGGCTTTGACCATATCAGGCTGGTGCCGGAACAAACGAAGGGCCGGCTCGGCATCGCGGAACGGCTGTTGAAAAATCGGGCTGTTCAGCGTGCTGCGCCAGGATGGGTCGCGGGTATCATCAAGCATTTTTTTTGCCCGCAACAGTCCGCCGAATTCTACCACCAGGGCGCTTTGTGAAGGCAGGGCACGGTAAGGGCCGCGATTGCGCGGTAAAAACAAATAAATCAGCAGGGCAGCGATCAGCACGCTGAGCAAGGCAAGAAAAAGACGCCGGGTAGGGGGTTGCATGACAAAACTTTGGGGTGAAATTAAGTTTCATTCTAAAAAACGCACGACTTGCAGCAAAATAAGCCGATTTGACCCAACTTGCGCCCGTTTTATTCCTTGCTTTGTCATGCTCAACATTTCATTTCTTCGCCTGGGCGCTTTGCTGGGCGCACTTACCGTAGCCATCGGCGCATTTGGCGCACATGGACTGAAACCCCAACTTTCGGATTACCAGATTGCTATTTTTGAAAAAGGAGTGCAGTACCAGTTTTATCACACACTGGCTATTTTGGCCCTGGGCGTGTTGCAACGACAGTTGCCTGAAAATGCCTGGCTCCGACAAGCCGGCTGGCTTTTTTTCGCCGGAATTATCGGTTTTTCCGGCTCTTTGTATCTTCTTGCCTGCCGCGATTTGCTGCCGTTTTCGGTCGCCTGGGCCGGGCCGGTGACGCCCCTCGGCGGCCTGTTTTTTATTTCCGCCTGGTTGCGGGTGGCTTTTGGCGTCGGGAGAAGTTGAGCCCCGTTTTTAGCACATAGAACCCAATCCTGTGATACACGCCGCAGGCAGGGATAACATAGAGCAGGTCTCGAATCACTAAGCGGAGCGTTTGATCCGGAGGAATTTGATATAACAGAAATCAATGAAGCATCCTTCAAAAATTTCAAAAAGGAGATGCTGGCTTGGGAGGATTTTGCAGCCGGGTGAGGGCCTGACGCAATACCGGGTCATTCATATTCGCGTTGAAATGGACAACATTGGCAGCGATTAATCCACCGACAGGGTGGTGCAACACCGCCATTAGTTTTAACAGGGCTTTGCTACTTTTGCACCCGTTCGGCAGCAAAGCCGCTCCCATGCCATGCGTTTACAGTTCATCCCCGGTTTTTTGTTGTCCTTTTGTCTTTTATGGGCGTTTTGTACGCCGCCGGAATTCAACAAAAAGAAAGAAGTTGAAGTCGGCAAAGTCAACCTTGATCTGCGCAACAAAGCCGTACAGCAGATTTATAACCTGCGCGACCGGCAAAAAACCGACAGCCTGCTGTTATTTTTGACCCACGGCGACGTTACGCTGCGCTATCTCGCCGCATTGTCGTTTGCATCAGTACGCGACACACAGCCGAAAACCATTGCTGCACTGGCGCCTTTGTTGCGCGATCCGTCGGAAGATGTACGCATTGCCGCCGCTTTTTCAATGGGGCAAATTGGTGTAGCTGCCTGTGAGAAGCCGCTGATCGAAGCCTTCGTTTCCCAGGATTCGCTGTCTCAACATCAGCGTTTTAACGCGGTGGTGCTGGAAGCAGTAGGTAAATGCGGCTCCAAAAAAAGTTTGCGACAGATCGCAGCGGTCACTACCTATCAATCGAGCGATACGCTGCTGCTGGAAGGACAGTGTCGGGCTATTCTTCGTTTTGCTTTGCGCGACAGTATTGAGCCGCTTGCCACCCAACGCATGGTGGCGTATGTCGGCGATGAAAAAATTCCCGCTCCGGCGCGATTGGTAGCCGCCTACTATCTGGCGCGTGCGAAAGGGATCGTACTCGACAGTGCTTCGGCGGTGACGGTCGGACTGGGTTTTGTGCGCGCATATAATTCGCCGGAAGTGCGTACGCAGATTGCAGAAGCATTGGGTCGGTCAAAAAGTACGCCGGCATTTAGCATGTTGTCGAAAGTGATTGAAACCGAGCAGGACTGGCGGGTAAAATGTGAAATTATTGAGGCCTTGGGCGCTTTTAATTATGATACCGCACGAATGTTGGTAGTACGGCAATTGTATGACCCCAACCCTCATATTAGTCGCAGCGCAGCGGCTTTTTTTGTAAAAAACGGCCAACCCCGCGATGGCGAATGGTATTGGCGTATGGCGCGCGACAATCCGGCATGGCCCCTGCCGACCCAAATCGGCTTGTATCGAGCAGCCAATAAAAATCTGTCTTTTCGTGGCGATTCAACTGCCAAATCGGACGTAAACTGGCGGCTGAAACAGATTTTTCAACAATCCAAAAATCCCTACGAACGTGCTGCCTGCCTCGAGGCGCTGGCCGAACACGGCCGGAATTACAGCTGGATTCATCAGTACGGTTTTAATGACCCCGCCCCGGCTGTGAAGGTGGCCGCCGCTGCCGCACTGGTGACGGTGATGAAACGCCCCGATTTCTGGGGCCATTTCGGCGAATCGGCCAAAGGTGTACGGCGTACCCTGTATGGTTATGCCCGTGAAGTGATTGACAATGGCGATCCCGGTATGATCGGCGCTATCGCACCGGCATTTTCTGCCGATAATCCGCTTAATTACAAAGATTTACGCGATTCTACCCGCCTGGAAGATTTCCGCGCCACGTTTTCCAAACTCAAAATGCCACGCGATTTTGAAGCCATTGCCGCGCTTGAAAAAGCCATCGCCTACCTCGAAGACCGGCCTGAACCCGCTTTGCCGCGTATCCCGTACAACCACCCGATAGACTGGGAGCGCCTTCAAGTGGTGGCGCAGCAAACGGAGGTGACCATACAAACCGCCAAAGGGCCCATCGTCATAGAATTATGGCCCCAATGGGCACCCAATACGGTAGCCGGTTTTCTGGAATTGACAGGGACGGGCTTTTACAACGGAAAAGTATTTCACCGGGTCGAACCCAACCACGTTATTCAGGGCGGCTGTCCACGCGGCGACGGCTCCGGGGCGCTCGATTATTCGCTGCGCTCGGAAATCGGGCTGGTGTGGTACGATCGCGGCGGACTGCTGGGCATGGCCTCTTCAGGAGCAGATACAGAAGGCACGCAGTTTTTTATCACGCATTCCGCCCGCGCGCATCTCGACGGCAACTATACTATTTTTGGACGGGTAAAATCAGGCCAGGAGGTGGTGGATAACGTCCAGCCGGGCGACGTTATGGAAAAGGTGACAGTGAAATATTGAGGAGGGTTTATGAGGTTTAGTGTGGTTTATGGGGTTTAGTTTTGGGGGTATTTATTATTGCTTCCATTTTGAGAGGGCGGTGTTGGCGATGGATTGGAGGTTGGAGGCGGTGGTCATGCCGGTGTAGCGTTCGAGCACAACGCCATTGGGTGCGAGAAACAGCACGGTGGGCAGTTTTTCCACTTCGTAAATTTCGGCAATAGTGCGTCCGGCAGCGGAGTCGAAATCGGTTTTGAAATTCAGAAAACGGGTATTCAGGAGATCAAAAACACTGGGTTGAGAGAATACCTCCTGTTCCATCACCTTGCAGGGCGCGCACCAGGACGCATAAAACTCCACAAAGACCGGTTTTTTCTGACGGGTTGCCTGTTCCAGCACCGGTATGAGTCGTTCGCCTTCTTCCCAGCGGATACCTGCGACCGGTTGAACGGGTTGGCGTGTAGGCGACGGAGCCGGTGCAGCGGTTTTCGAGGCAACCGGTTTCGGACTGCGGCATGCGCCTGCCAAGCCGATAAAAAGCAATATTGGAAAGAAGAACTTCATTTATTTTGTTGATGAAGGTGGATAGATGTAGTGAATCGAACGAATCGAAAATAAGGAACGATCAACTTCGAAAAAGTGTTTTCTGCGCTCATTGACAAAATATGAGCAGGTCATAGAAAGAAAAAGGATGGTGATATCGTCGCGTTGGCCAACTCTCATCCACTTTCAACTACCTTT
>JANRLZ010000248.1:0-3818 GCA_033762055.1 Saprospiraceae bacterium | reverse complement strand
TTGCGGCTCTCTTTTTCTAAAATCATCCGCTGACGATCTGTCATCAGTAGGGCTGGTGCTGGTGGCTTTCCTCTTCCCATAATTCATTTTTTATTGCAAAGAACGAAATAACTGTTTGAAAATTAGTGCCTACGGCACTAGACAATTTTTTAACCGCAGAGGCGCAGAGCGTTTTTAAGTAATTGATTTTCAAGAAGGTAAAAACTCTGCGCCTCTGCGGTGAATTATAAAACATCCGGTAGTATGACTTTCTACACTTGTTTTTGGCGCCACTCGGAGGGGAGCAGGACAGGATTCCGGCTGTTATTGGTACTGTTTAATTTGCTCCACTAAGTCAAAGAATTCCGGATTGTTGTAATACCCCTGGTCTTCTGGTTTTTCAGGTTGTCGGAGGATATAGTCCTTAATGCTGATGCCGTCTTTATTCTTGTAGTTTGGGTCGGCACCGTTTTTCAGCAAAATTTTGCAACAAGCCCACTGCCCCATATACACGGCATATAAAAGGGGGGTAAGATTATCCTGGCGTTGTTCGTTATATGTTATTGCATTGACGTCGGCCCCATACTTTATCAACAATTCAATAGTGTTTACCGCCTGACCATCAATGCAATATAAAAGAACAGTTTGTGATGGCGATGGATTGCAATTTGGATCCGCTCCGTGTTGTAAAAGCAATTCAGTGAAGTCGGCCTTGCCGCAATAGGCCAGGGTAGAAAATGTATAGCAATGGTTGGAGTCCAGCTTTGCACCAGAATCAAGCATATATTTTAATGCATTGAGTTTGTGTACATTCGAATTACTGCCATCTTTGGCATCATACAAAATATCGTACAACAACTGTTTGTCCTGAAGGTGCTCAGGATGCGCTTGCAATAGAGATTTCCATTTTCGTACTTTTCCATTTCGAAAGGCATCAAACAACTCACTCAAAACCGGGTCGTTATAATGCGGCGTAAATGGTTGTCTGGTATCCTGAAATATCAAACTTGACCCCGACAAAGCGAGCAAAAAGACGACAAAGACGGCAAAACACAAAAGCCCGACAGTGAGTCCAAGGTATTTAATCCAGTTATTTGTCGGCAGATTGAATACCACCAGAAAGATAATTGCCACAACAGGCAACAATATCAAGGGTTGGCCCAACCCTCTGGTGGCTGCATCTCCCCCTGATTTGCTGTCAAATGACATGAATACCAGAAAAACCAGCATTCCGGCAATAATGAGATAAGTTAAGATAGAAAGCATTTTACTTGACATTGTTCTTTATTGTTTAGCCATACCAACGCAAAAAAACGAGAGATGTAAATACGACATTATCACAGAGACAATGCGCGGCCAATTCTTTCAGTCGGAAATTCTGATCGTTGTATGGGGCTTTATAATTACCATGAAGGCTGGCTGGCTGCCTCTCCCCCGTGCGTTGGGTTTACGGGCTGGCTGTTTGGCGCAGGACTGATTGAATGCTCCATACATAGCGCTTCTATCGTCTTGTGCCCTTTGAGGTAACGGTCCAATATAGATTGGCGCCGGCTTTGGTTTTCACATGGTTCTCTGGTTTAAGTGTGAAAGGTACGAATTTGTATTTTCGTTACTAGTTTTTGGTGTCGCTCGGGGGGGCAGGGCATTCGGGTCACGATACACAAAAAGATAAGGTATCTGCCCGGCAATCTTTAATTTAAATCCCATATCTTTGCAAATCCGAATTCAGAATTCGGATTTGCAAAGATATGATCGCGCGACAATCTTTTGAAAAAGTACAAGAACTGGCTCAGCAGTTCAAATCCGTAGCCATTTTAGGGCCTCGGCAAAGTGGGAAAACCACGCTTTCCCGGGCTGCCTTTCCTGAAAAGCCCTACGTCTCGCTCGAAAACCCTGATGCTCGCCGCTTTGCTTTGGAGGATCCCAGAGGTTTTCTACAGCAATTCCCTAACGGAGCGATTCTTGACGAAATCCAAAGGACTCCTGAAATACTGTCCTACCTCCAACAAATTCTGGATGAAGATATGCGCCGGGGTAAGTTCGTGCTCACTGGTTCCAACAATTTTTTGTTGGTACAAAGCCTGGCCCAATCACTGGCGGGTCGCGTGGCATATTTGGATTTGCTGCCTTTGTCGCTGGCCGAATTGAAGCCCCTGGATAAAGCATTGGACGATGTTGACACCTGCATTTTTCAGGGTGGGTATCCGGCGCTTTGGGCCGAGGGTATTCCTGCTGCCAATTGGTTTCCCGCTTACCTCCGCACTTATGTTGAGCGGGATGTGCGGACTATCCGCAACCTCGACAACCTTGCTGCCTTCGAAAAAACAATTGCCCTCTGCGCAGGTCGCGTTGGCCAATTGCTCAATCGGCAAAATATCGCGCTCGAAGCAGGGGTATCCGATAAAACCGTGGAGGCCTGGCTGGGCATCTTACAGGCTAGCTATATCGTGTTCCTGTTGCCGCCCTGGTTTCAGAATTTCAATAAACGGATCGTAAAATCACCCAAACTCTACTTTTACGACACGGGCCTGGCTTGTTACTTGCTTGGAATCCGCCGGCCGGAGGACTTGCGATTGCACCCATTCCGGGGGGCGCTTTTTGAAAACCTGGTGGTCGTTGAAATGCTCAAAGCACGACTCAACCGGGGTGAACGCTCCAACCTTTTTCATTGGCGCGACAGCACAGGAAATGAAGTGGACATAATTATAGATGAGGGGGTCCGCCAAAAGGCCGTGGAAATAAAATCCAGCCAAACCATCTCCGACACTTTTTTTAAAGGCTTGCGCTATTGGGAAAATTTAAGCGAACAACCGGGCGGTACGATAGTCTACAGTGGCGACGAAACCCAAATCAGAAGCAGCGGCCTTCAGGTAATTCCATGGCGCGAAGCCGGGAAGATTTGACCAATTTTAACGTTGTCAAATCGCAGCCTGCCGGAAGCGTGGGCCTCGATGACCGGCAAAATATTGAAAATGAGCCCCGCGGCCTGGGAAGGGAGATGTCTAAAGCGCAACGGCTTTGTTCTGCCGCATTCGCGACGTGCCGACGTTCAGGAGGCATGATGGCGAGTGCATAGAAAGTGGCGTATTACAGCCGTCCGATTTCCTCAGCAGTGAGGCCCGTAAATCGAATAATTTTTTCAATCGGCTCTCCTTCAGATTTCATTTGACGGGCGATTTCTGCTTTGCCCTCTGCTTTGCCCTCATCAAACGAAGTATCTACCACGTTTTTCAAATCCCGGTAATACTTTAGACTCTCCTCGTATTTATTTTTTTCGTCGGGCGTGAATTTGGCGATCTCGGCCGCCTCAAACAGTTTCTGAAATACCTTATCCTGTAGTGCTTGTGGACGATTTTGAAGATATGGCAATTGTTGCAGCACATACATCCACTTGTCGAAGTTGCTTTGCAAGTCTCCTTCTGCCTTGCTAAAGTTGGGCATTTCAAGATAGATGTACGTCAACTTGTCGTAAAACACCCGGCATTTTTGATCTTTCAATTGCACTTCGTGGCGCACTTCCTGCTCGGCCTCGTCCTCTGAAAAAGTAAAATCCAGTATGCCGACCATGTACACAGCAGCTGAAGCGTCGCGCCAGCGAGGCGGTATGCATTATTCTGTGTAGTATTTTCATCTACCATATTTCAGCCGATTTTGCACTATAAAGATTTACTTTACATCTGAATTTATCTTTGATTGACTTGTCCTGCCCTCCCTATTCCGGTGCCATTTTAAAGTAGAGATTCTGATTTAGATTTTCAAATGCTGCGGGGGTTTGATACTTCAGGCTTGAATGGGGTCGATCAAAGTTATAGTTTTTGTACCAGTGTCCCAAAAGGTCG
>JANRLZ010000247.1:0-3103 GCA_033762055.1 Saprospiraceae bacterium | reverse complement strand
TCCTCCTTCAGGGGGAGCAAAGGCCCTTCAATCAGCGCTTTTGCCATAAAAGGACTGGCAGAAGCCATGCCGCTGATGCGTTTTCGGTTGCCTTCACGGGTTTTTACATCTACCACTGCCGAAATGCGGCCACCGTAGTCTGAATTGAAGCCGCCGGTCAATACATCCACATTTCGGATGAGTTCCGTTTCAAAAACCGAATAAAAACCAATGCTGTGAAAGGGGTTGTAGATGGTCATGCCATCGAGCAGAATTCGGTTCTGTACCGGAGATCCACCCCGGATGTACAGCTGGCCGCCCTGATCGCCGGTAAATACCACCCCCGGAAGCACCGTCAGGTACTGCGCCACGTCGGCTTGACCCCCGGCCGAGGGTAGCGCACGGATCTGTTTGGGCGTTACGGCGATTTTGGAAATTTGTACTTCGGCTTTGGCCTGTGTTTTTTTACCACTTACCACCACCTCTTCAAGTTCGGTGCCCCCTTCACTGATAAAGATGTTTTGGTAAATAATTTCCTTGTTTTTTACCTCAATTTCAATGGTATAATCCTGATAACCAATGAATGAAACCTTGAGGGTATGTTTCCCGGCCGGCACATCGCCAATAGTAAAAAAGCCGTTCAGGTCGGTGGTTGCGCCAAGCCCGGTTTCCAGGATGCCTACGGTAGCGAAACCGACAGGTGCGGCGGTTTCTTTGTCAAATACATTTCCGCGCACGGTACCTTTTTGAGCAAGCAACCAAGAGGGTGAAAGAAAAAGCAAGAAGAAAAGTAGCAGGTAGTTTTTCATGTGTGCATGTCCGCGAATCCATTTCGCGCAATTTTTTCGGGGCAAAGATATTGCCCTACCCGGCATTTGCTCCATCGGGAAAGGACAGGCGGGGACAAATTTACAAGTTGCTAAATCATCTTGTCGGCACAGGAGGAAGATGCGAAGGCATCCGGCTTCGCTTTGAAGACAAAACCCATGCTGAGAATGTATCCCATTGCCTCCTTCAGGGCGGTATTGCTTTCGAAGGAGGGATCGGTATTGATATCGGCATGCACTTCAAGCGCTACGTCGTAGTGATCAAGCAGGGTGCAGAGTGCATACGCGACCTCTACGGAGCGCCCCACTTCAAGTATCATGCGTTCGCGCAGCGTCATTTTGCGTTGCGTTCGGTCGTTGGAGATAAACATAAATCCGCCGCGTTTTTCGCGAACAAACACGATGACCGTCGCAAAATGAACCTCTTCGCCGATCACTTGTGAGTCGGTACCGATACAAACCTTTAATTTATGCCCCTCGGCGCTTTCCCGGCGGATGGTCTCCTCCACCGCCGAAAGCAGGGGCTGTTCGATGCGCTGACCGTTAAGCCTTCTCCATTCCATGGGACGAAAAATTGGGTTAAAAATTAAAGTTAGGCGGGGGCAGATGCAAAATAATGGCTCAAAAGTGCGATTTTTTTGCGAAAAATGAATGTATCGCCCCCAAAATTAACGGCGATTTAAACTGTTGTTTTTTGCGACAAGTTCCCCTGTAGCAAAATTGCCAAGAAAAAGTTGCAATAAAGCCCTTTGCGCCGGATTTTTGCGGGCGTTTTCTCCGGCAGCATTTGTGAAATATATGATTGAACAACCTATTGGCATACCACTTCCCGGCACTGTATCTCCGTCGCCCCGCCTCAAAAAAGCCCTGCATAACCGTGTAAACCGGCGCGAACTCAAGCAGAAATTGCAGGAAAGCCGCGAACCACGGCTGACTCTTTCTTTTTACAAATACACGCAAATCGCTGCCCCGCAACAGTTTCGGGATGAATTGTACGCGTGGTGGGAGGCGTTGGGTGTCCTGGGCCGAACCTATGTCGCCAAAGAAGGTATCAATGCACAAATCTCCGTGCCCAGTGAAAAATTCGAACAATTCAAAACCCTGATGAATTCGTACGAGATGTTTCGCGGCATGCGACTTAATGTGGCGGTGGAAGCCGAAGGAAAATCTTTTTTTGCTCTCATTATCAAGGTAAAAGATAAAATTGTGGCCGACGGGATAGACGATCCCGATTTTGACCCTTCCAAAACCGGGGTACACCTCAATGCTGAAGAATGGAACCGATTGAGCGATGACCCTGACAGTGTCATTGTGGACATGCGCAATCACTATGAAAGCGAAGTAGGTCATTTTGAAGGGGCCATTACCCCCGATGTGGCTACCTTTCGCGAAGAATTACCGCTGGTCACCGACCTGCTTGCCGATCAGAAAGAGAGAAAAATTTTAATGTACTGCACCGGTGGCATTCGTTGCGAAAAAGCCAGTGCTTACCTGAAACACAAAGGTTTCAAAAATGTATTTCAACTGGAAGGAGGCATCATTGAATACGACCGACAGGTGCGCGCCAAAGGATTGAAGAATAAATTCCTGGGCAAAAATTTCGTCTTCGACGAACGCCTTGGCGAACGTATCAGTCCCGACGTTATCGCATACTGTCATCAATGTGAAACCCCGGCAGACACCCATACCAACTGTGCCAATCCGTATTGCCATATCCTGTTTATTCAGTGTGAGGGTTGCCGGGAGAAAATGCAGGGCTGTTGTTCGGAAAAATGCCGTGATTTCAACCTGCTCAGTCCGGAAGATCAAAAGGAGCGAGCGCCGGGAATGGTCTTCAACGGCACCAAATTTGGCAAAGGCGCTTACAAAGCCTTTCGGAAAGCCGGAGGGAATTTAAGCCAGGATTTTTGACAAACAGGATGGATTGCCTTGATCGTTAATCAATCGAACCAATCGAATCAATCAATAATGTCTAAACAGCGTAAACCGGCGCCTGGCGCCTCCAAACAAGCCGCCGGCGCTGCACCGCTTGCCGCTCCTTCCACCTTTTTTGCCAACACCTTGTTGCAAAGCGGTTTGATTTTCGCATTTGCGTTTTTGTTATACGCCAATACGCTTACCCACGGGTTCGTACTCGACGATGCGATTGTTATTACGGATAACATGTACACCCAAAAAGGGGTGGAAGGGATCGGCGGGATCCTGTCAAAAGATACATTTTTCGGCTTTTTTAAAGTAGAGGGCAAGGAAACACTGGTTTCGGGTGGCCGTTACCGCCCTATGACACTGGTGTTGTT
>JANRLZ010000246.1:0-4890 GCA_033762055.1 Saprospiraceae bacterium | reverse complement strand
TGTTCATCCTGTAAATCCTGTCAAAAAAAACTGTAATCCTGTCAAACCAATAAACCTGTCTTTACGGCCGATCCACGACCATCCATTTTTCCACTTTCAGGGTATTGCCGGAACGAATGCTGACGGCGTAGGCGCCGGCGGGCAGCGCAGGCAATTGGATACCTTGTTCGCCGGCTACGGTTTCGGTCAGGATTTCGTCCCATATGATCCGACCGACGGCGTCGCTGATGCGGATATCCACCGGTCGGGTTTCCGACAGGGTAAATTCCAGGCGGGCCGTCTCGGCAGAAGGATTGGGGTAGATACGCGTTTGCATGGCAGCCGCCGGCTCGTCGGTGTTGACGGTGGTGCGAATCACGACATAATAATCTTCACATTGTCCCCAAATCAGGTCGGAGCAGGGGCCCAGGGCCGGGTTGGCGCCGGCCTGTTCCGAGACAAAGCGCATCCGCAGCGGAACATCTCGCACAGCATTGATCGGGACGGTGAAATACAGGCTGTTGACCGGATTGCAGACACCGGAAAAAATCAATTCGTTGTTGGTGAAGACTCCGTTGTTGTTCAGGTCAATCCAGCCGCGTACCTCTTCGGGTAGTTGCAGGCCGGTGGTCACGGTGGCCTGGAATTGCATGCCGGCCATCAATTCGGTGCCGTAGGTGCAGGAAAAGTCCTGGTAACCCTCGACGGCTGCCACACCGGAAATGTGATCCAAAAAGCCGACTTGCACACGTTGGATGCCGAAGTCGCAGCAAGAGCCGTTTGTTTGTGGCTTACAGGTAGCCAGTTGGGGGCCGTCAATGGAGAATATTTCAACCGGGCGGATGAGGGTGTCGCATCCCAGGGCATTGCAGGCGACAAAAGTAATGGTGTATACGCCCTCGGCGGCATAGGTGTGGTTGGGGTTTTGGGCAAACGAGGAGCCGCCGTCGCCAAACTCCCAGTACCAGGATGTCGCCCCATTCAGGGTGCTGTCTCTAAATCCGATGGTGCCGCTACAAGGCGGTTCGTTGTAACCAAAGTCGGCACAGGGGTTACCGAGCATGTTCAGGGTGAATGGCACCTCCAGCGAGTTATTGACCGGGTCATTGGTATAAATGCGTAAGGTGCCGGAATATTGACCTGCCTCTAAATCCGTTCCATCAAAATGAACCGGGATGGTATAACTCGCACCCGGGGCCACCGAGCCGCCTACGGTTGGCAAGTCAACGCCGATTGGCAATGGATTCGACATCCAGGAGAAGATATTCCGGGTAATAGGCGCTAATTGAGGATAATCATTGCTCAGTAACGTAGCCCAGTAGATCACATTCCCTTTTCCGAGATTACGCACACCAAGGAAACTGTAATAATCACCGTTTGCCTTGATCAGCGGACGCACCTCGCCAAACGGGAAATAAGCCAGACCGACCGCATCCTCTACCTGAAATTCATTTGGTAATCCGTCGGTGATGGGATGGCGTTCATCTACTACCCTGGCGAAAGGATACGAGGTGTACTGGATACTGACCAGTTCGAACAGCCCCATTTGTTCCACGGGTTCGCTGTTAAATTGTCCCAGTACCAATACCTGCCCGCCATTTTGAATAAAGCCTTGCAAAACCGGTCTGAAGGCATTGAAAACCGGGTCGCCAAAACCACTTATTGGAGGCACGATGATAACATCAATTTCACGTAAAGCGATGGAATCTGCCAACTGCGCAGCCTGGCTGCCGTTATAAGTGAACAGGTTCAGATTGGGAATGGTTTGCCGGAAATAAGACTGGGCACTGTTCCAATAAGCAAAATCGGCACTGTACAACAGTCCCAACACGTTGCGCGGCGATTGGAGGTTGCCTACTTGATAGTTGAGGGCGCCCAGACCGCTGTTGTTCAAAGTAATGGAAATAGTTTGGCTTTCGTCGCAACGCAAATCCACCTCGATATTGCCGGGTGTGATACTGCCTACCGGAGCGGCTACGGCTACACCGCTGACAGGGAGGGAAAAATTGCCCGCATCGGTGACCAATTGCAGGATGCCGGTCGGATTGCCGGGGGTAAGCGGGGAGAACCTGATTTTAACGAACCCTTCCGAGTAGGGTAAAATCATGTCGGAATAGTCAACAATCTCGAATTCAGGATGGTCAATGGTCGCACTGAATACGTGCAGGGCGTCGCATCCTTCGTTTTCAAAATTGAATGACAGGTCTTTTTGGGCAAACTGCTGGAGTATGCCAAAACTGAGTTGTGAAGGCAAAGCGCTCATGACGGGGTCGCCATCCACCACCAGCGTAACCGGAATGGAAATGAAAGGATTCAGCGGGTCGTTGGTGGTAAACTGGATAACTTGTTCGTAAGTATTATCAACCAGTTGCGCTGCATCAACTATTACCTCGACCGTGGTTGTACCGCCTGGTGGAACGGTCAATTGTTCCGGTTGAACCTCCAACCAGCTGGGCACTGCGCAGTATTTTACGGCATTTTCCAGTACATCCAGGTCATTGTCGTAATGATTGATACATACCGAACCGAAATACACCACTTTGCCACTTCCTACAGAATGCACTGTGATGGCGGAATGCGGAAATCCTTGAATGTGAGCGATGCTTTCCGTGCCGGGAGAAGTGAAAATATGTCCGAAAAAATCATTGTAAATCGGTTGCGACATATCCACATTTTCCAGTAGGGGGTGCCCGGGCGCCTGTATCATCATAGGATACCCGTAAGCATTAATCACATCGCCGGAGCTCTGCATCCATCCAAAGGCATTGAGACTGCCGGTCAGATAGGTTCCGGTAAAAATCACGCCGCCGCCTGCTTGAAGGAATGGTTCCAGCAATTGTCCGAGTTGTTGATAATGACTATTCGGCTGCGCACCGACAAATGGAATGACCACCAGCTGCTTACCGTTCAACAGATTGGGTAGCAGGGCCAGGTTTTGCCCGTCGAAACGGGTAATGTTTACCTGCGGGAAACGTGCGCGGATGGCATCTTCCACCCGATACAGATAGTATGGGTCGGCGGAAATATCACCGATCGTTAAAATATTGTACGCATCGTTGCTGGTCGCCTGGCTTTGCAATTGAAGGTCGCCCAGGCCGTTATTGGCAATGGTCAGATTCAGGGTCGCGCTGGCGCCACAATCAAGGGTAACGTTCAGTTCGCCGGGCGTGATTTCCGCAACCGGTGCGCCGGTACTGTATCCTTCCAATGCTACGCTGTCGGCGCCTACATTACTCATAAATACCAGATGCGCAGTTTGATAACCGGTATCCTGCGGCGCAAAAGTGGCATCCAAATAGACGGTTTGATAAGGCGGCACGACGAGTTCCTGTACCTGAACAGAAAAAGCGGGGTGGGTACTGGTTATATTTTGCACAAACAGCGTATCACAGCCTGAGTTACTGACCGGGATAGCAACCGTATTGCTTTGGAATTGCATCAGCGAACCCATATTCACGGTCGTTTCATTCAGTACCAACCCGGCCGTACCGGTCACAGTGAGGGTGTAAGGCAGGGTAACCAATTGTGCCGTTAAGTCGTTAGACTGAATTTGGATCTCCCCCTGGTACGTCCCGGCAAATAAGGATTCCGCTGAAAATTCAACGGCTATTTGTTGGGTACCACCCGGCGCAATGGCGCCTGATTGTGGAGAAAACGCGACGCCGCCGCCGTTTCCGCACCATTGCAGGGTATTGTGCAGCATTTGACCCAGTTCCGGGCTGATGAAGTTGAAGTTGGAGCCGAGATAAACCAGTTTGGAAGAGGCAATTTGTCGGTAGCCAATCCATGAATAGCCGCTGTAACTGCTGATAGAAACAAAATCCGGGTTATTGAACTGAATGGCAACCGAAGCATAGGGCGCTACCTGGGTAGTGGCCAACCCCGCTGTAATCGGATGGGCTGACAGGTTCATGATCTGGTTGGAAATATAAAACGGCGAAAAACCGGATTGCCAGTATCCGGAAAATGACAACACACTGCCTCCGTATTCTTGTCCGCAAAAAACAATAGAACCACCGCCGTCCACAAAATCCAGGATGGTTTGCCTGAGTTGGTGCAGAATAAAATCGGTTTCTGCTGAAGGCGGCATGTCAGGAAAGATCAGAACGTCTTGTTGGGCCAGTTGTGCAGCAAAAGCGGTGGGGTCGAGACTGCTCAGAAACTCGATGTTGTAGTTGGCGGAGTATGGATCCAATGCGAGCAACAATCCGTCAATCGAATAAAAGAAAGCATTGTAGTTAAAAATCAAAACGCGGGCTTGTGTGCCGGCGCCGGTGGCGTCGAGACTGTAAAGCAATTCTCCCGGTCCGGTATTGCTTAGTTCAAAATTTGTCAGCACCGATTCGCCACAGGTCACGGTAAGCGTCAGCTCGGAAGGGGCAAATGCCACGGTGGGGGAGGGTTGTACTTCCAGCGTTTGTTCCACCGTATCGGAAAGGCCTACGCAGTTGGTAGCGATCAGTTGAACGGTATATATGCCGGGTAACTGGTAGGCATGAGTGGGGTTTTGCTGCGTGGAGGTGGCGCCATCGCCAAAATTCCATTGCCATAAATAGGGATCGCTACCGGCATTTGCGCTAAAACTTACATTTTCGCCGAGTGCAGGCTGGGTATCCGACAGGGTAAAGGCGGCTATGGGCGGGTCAACGGTAAGCAGTTCGCTTGACCAGGTAACCCGAAATCCGTTTGATACCACCGAATAATCAGAGGACCAACGTACGTACACCTTGCCGGAATAAAAGGTGGCGGTTTGCGGCGCCCCCAGGAATTGCATATCCAGAATCAACGGGCTTCCGGCGTTTGGGCCATCATAAAAGCGCAGCCCGTCGCAACAGGCTTCGGTGGCATATTCCCAAACGGTGATGGTGATAGATTCGGCGCAACCCGGATCTATTACCAGTTCGCAAAGTT
>JANRLZ010000245.1:0-8725 GCA_033762055.1 Saprospiraceae bacterium | reverse complement strand
CTGGGCGATGGTGGTTCGGGGGGCGATCCGCAGAATTACGGACAGAATAAAAAGACCTTCCTCGGCAAAATACTGCGCATCAATGTGGATAGCAGCAGTGTTGACGAGCCATACAAAGTGCCGGAAGACAATCCTTTTGTGGGCAATGCCGACTATTACCCTGAAATCTGGTCGCTCGGCTGGCGCAATCCCTGGCGTTTTTCTTTCGACCGGTTGACCGGCGACCTGTGGATCGCAGATGTGGGCCAGAATGAGTGGGAGGAGGTGAATTTTGAACCGGCTGGCACGGGTGGCCTGAATTACGGCTGGCGTTGCTATGAGGGTACGCATCCCTACAATACCAATCAATGTCAGCCGGCGAGTGCCTATGTCATGCCTTTCTTTGAGTACCCGCATTCGGGCGGCAACGGCTGTTCGGTGACCGGCGGTTTTATTTATCGCGGATCGCAGTTTCCGGATTTGTACGGTTGTTACCTTTTTGCCGACTATTGCAGTGGTCGCTGGTGGTACACCCGCCGCAACGCCGACGGCAGTTTCAGCACCAATGTGCTGGCCACTTTGAGCGGTTATGAATATAGTTCGTTTGGCGAAGACAAAAATGGTGAATTATATGTGACATTATTGTCTTCAGGTCGCGTGCAGCGGGTGCGCGAGTTATGTTCGCCGTTCCAGGTGGAAATTGCGCAAATGATTGATTCCTCGTGTATGGATGGGCAGTTCGGCGCTGTTTTTCTGGAATCTGTCGGAGGCGCCGGCAATGTCACCTACGCCTGGTCGAACGGTCAGACCGGTTCTTCCATCATTTACCTCAACCCTGGTATTTACACCGTAGAGGTAAAAGACGGCAACAATTGCATCCGGCGCGACACCTTCGAAATATTTAACGCCACCCCGCCGGCGCCTGAAACCGGCTTGCAGGATACCTCGGTTTGTGATGGATTTAGCATCCTGTTGCCGACACCAACACCTCCCGAAGGTTATGTCCTGCAGTGGTTTCAGAATAGCCAACCTGCCACTGTCAACCCCGACGGCACAATTCAAATTTCGCAAAACAGTGTGTTGGAGGCCCGATGGGTCGGCACGTGTATTTCATCATTTTCCCCGCCGGTTGCGGTTCTGTCCATATCGGCGCCCCAGGTAACTCTGGAAGCAACGGGTAATTTTGTATCGGCCACCGTGGAGCCCCCCAATGCTGCGCTGCAATGGTATTTGAACGACGTTCTTATTCCCGGCGCTACCGGCGCGACTTTGACGGCAGAGGAAACGGGTAATTACACCCTCACTGCCGATAATAATGGCTGCGTGTCATCCGCTTCGGTTTTCGTAGAGATTTCTTCGGTAAAAATGCCCGACCATGTGCGGCGTTTTCAGATTTCACCCAACCCGGCCGGCAACCAGGTACTGCTGGAAATGGAACTGTCCCGCCCCGAGCGTTGCATCATCACCCTGAGCGATGCGGCTGCACGGCAGGTGTTCAGCACCACAACCGAAAACACGCGTATCCATCTCCCGATTGATTTGAAAAAACTGCCTGCGGGTACCTATTTTGTACAGGTACAAACCCAAAACGGCAGCTTTGTGCGACAGTTGGTGAAGAAGTAAATCGGCAAAAAAATCCCGCAGTGCCGCGTCCGGTTAATAGGCTGTGAATTAGACCACCACATTCACGGTAGATTAACCGGACGCGACACTATATCTGGAAAATTTCGTGTTTTTCTTACCCCGGGGCAGGTTCCTGTGTCATGTTTTTTTAAAATAATTGGTTGGCAGCCGTTAGGATTTAGTGGAAAACTGAACCAATGGGTTGATAATAGCAACTCAGTTGTTCCACTCAATCTTTTGTAAAAACATGAAAAACAAACCATTCCTTTACCTGCTGCCCATTTTCCTGGCCTTTCAAACCCTTGCTCAACCCAATCTTTCCAATCAATTCTGCTACGGCGGGAGCCAAATCGAAACCGGTTCCTGGGCCGAACTCCTACCTAACGGTTCGCGAATTTTTGGCGGCATCACCAATTCCAACAACGGTGATGTGAATGGACTGCACAACAATAGCGCGGACGCCTGGGTGGTAAAGACCAATGCCGACGGTGTACTCGAATTTCAGCGTTGCATAGGGGGAAGCGATTTCGACTTGGCCATTGCGGGTAGCATATCCCCGGAAGGGGGCATTGTAGCAGCAGGCCAGACCTATTCAAACGACGGTGATTTTATTGGCCAAAACAAAGGCGCTTGCGATGCTTTTATCGCCAAAGTGGCGCCCAACGGCAACCTTGTATGGGCAAAACTCCTGGGAGGCGCCCAATGCGATTTGTTCGAAGCAGTATGGCCGATTGCATCTGGCGGCTATCTGACGGGTGGTGAAACAGCCTCGAACGATGGCGATATTTCCAACTTTTTAGGTGGAGTGTCAGACATGTTTTTGGCGCGTTTTGACGAAAACGGCAACCAGGTGTGGAAAAAAACTTATGGTGGAACTGGTATGGATCGCTGTCTGGACCTATGGAAAACCATTGACGGTCAATTCATTGTGCTGGGAGAGACAAACTCTACGGATGGCCATTTCCCGGCCACGCATGGCCAGAACGATGTGGTGTTGATGAAGATAGACTTAAACGGAGACATCCTCTGGACAAAAACCTTTGGCGGAAACAGTTTTGACCGAGGCGTCACGGTGCGCCAAAAAACAAACGGCGAATATGTGGTGCTTGCCGGCACGCAATCCACGAGCGGCCAGGTGAGTGGTTTTCAGGGCTTCCGCGATATTTGGGTGTTCCGAACCGATGCCAACGGCAATCTTCTTTCCCAGCGTTGTCTGGGTGGTACCCAGGCGGATGACCCAGGCGGATTGGAAATTGCGCCCAATGGAGATATATTAGTAGCAGGCAGTAGCCGTTCGACGGACGGGGACCTTGCTTCCGACCCTGGCAGTGCAGCGGGCAATGGCTGGTTGGTGCTGTTGAATGCCAATCTGGACATTCGCTGGGCGGCCACTTTTGGAACGGCAAACGGAACCCAACTTTTCTACGCCGCACCCACGATTACAGGGGGGGCTTTTGCCATTGGCGTTTCGGAAGGGATTGCAGGGGATGTCACTTGCAGCAAGGGTTCGCAGGACATTTGGGCTTTTGATCTTGCGCCCAGTGTAGGCGCCGTCGAAATCGAGGCGCAGCCCGCGTTTAAACTTTCTCCAAACCCTGCCTCCACCCAGCTTTCCATTTTAGCGGGCAAAGAAACAATAGAAGCATTTAATGTTTTGATCATCAATGTGTTGGGGCAAATCGCGCTTGAAACAAACGGGACGCTTGAGCAAATAAATTCGACACTCAGTCAAAAGGTCGGCCATTTTCCCAAAGGGCAATATGTGCTGCAGTTGCGCACGGAAGAACGCACAGAGGTGTTGCCTTTCTTAAAATATTGATACGGGGGCGCTGCTCCTAATCCACCAACTCCCGAAACAACTTATCTAAAGTAAGCGCCGGGTACTCAAAAAGTCCCGAACGCGGCGTGCTGCCGTTTCATTTTTTATCTTCAATGGGAAGATGGGTAAATTAGCAAAAAAGAGACGCCAATCAAGACTGCAACACTTCCGTGACAGGTGTATTTGAGGAAATGCTCAAATACTGCAGAAACTCGTTTTTCCTGGCTTCCTTCATAAAATTACCGCCATAATAGGCAGTTACGGTGCTGCTGTTCACATCCTGTACGCCCCTTGATGAAACGCAGAGATGGTGGGCATCAATGACGATGGCAACATCGTTCGTTCCAAGAATACTACAAAGTTCTTGGGCAATTTGCATGGTAAGGCGTTCTTGCACCTGTGGTCTTTTGGCAAAATATTGTACGATGCGGTTAATCTTTGACAGCCCGATTACGCTGCCGTTGGAAATATAAGCAACATGCGCCTTGCCAATGATGGGCACAAAATGGTGCTCGCAATTGGAGTAGAAAGTGATGTCTTTTTCCACCAACATTTCTGCGTAGCCATATTTGTTTTCAAAAAGCGCCACGTTGGGCCTGTTCTTTGGGTTCAGTCCACTGAAAATCTCCTGCACGTACATTTTGGCAACCCGTTTTGGGGTGCCTCGGAGACTGTCGTCGGTCAAATCGAGTCCCATTGTCTCCATGATTTGTCGAAAATGGTGCTCGATTTTGTCCATTTTCTCCTCGTCCGAAAGGTCAAAAGCATCCGGGCGCAAGGGCGTTGAAAGAGAGGTCATGATGTGGTCGTCCCCGATGTCATCGTCGGTTAAAATGAGGTTTTTCCGAAAAGAATGATTTAAATTGCGCATGATGCAAGGTTGATTATTAGATGAAAGAGCATGGTACTAAACCAGCCTTGTGGAATTTTGTTTAATTATTATAGCAAAAAAGTTCCACAAAACAACAGACATTCCTTTGATTGGATATTTTCCAGGAAATGAAAATTTTTGATGAACCATAAAAAATGAAAAAATAGTGGGATATAAACGCCTTAGGTCGTTCAAGAGGTAGTTTTACAATCAAAATCCATCCGGTTTGCGATCGAAAAGGAAATCCGCTCAATGCTATGCTTTCTGCTGGTCAATGTGCCAACAATCATTATTTGCCAGCTCTTCCTGAAACAACCCATCCCGTCAGCAACTACTGAAAAAATGCCGCTGCCGCAAACCCCAGGGCGACCTGGTTGTTATGTCGGCAGCACCGCAGTCGGGTAGATACTGTGGCATACAACATGAAAAACATCCTCATCGCAGGTGGTACCGGACTGATCGGGCAGCAGCTCGGCCGGTTGCTGCCGGAGCAAGGTTATTCCGTTCGCCTGCTGACTCGTACGCCCCGGTCGCCGGGTGAGTACCTGTGGAATCCCGCTTCCGGTACGCTCGACCCGGCGGCGCTGGAAGGCGTAGACGCCATTATCAACCTGGCCGGAGCCGGTATTGCGGACAAACGCTGGACAGTCGCCCGCAAAAAAGAACTGATCGAAAGCCGGGTGCAAAGCGCCCTGGTGCTGGCAAAATATCTTGCTGAAGCAAAAAAACGCCCGGAGGTGTATATATCTGCCTCTGCCGTGGGTTTTTACGGCAATTCGGGCGAAGCCGAAATGCAGGAAACCGATGCCCCCGCCGACGATAGTTTTATGGTGCAATGTTGCAGTGCCTGGGAAAATGCTGCCGATCAGGTGGCGGCATTGGGCATTCGGATCGTCAAATTCCGTATCGGTATTGTGCTGGCTAAAGAGGGGGGCGCCCTGCGGGAGGTTATCAAACCGCTCTACTTCGGACTGGGCGCCTATTTTGGCGATGGGCGCGCCTGGTGGCCCTGGGTGCATCGCGATGATGTGTGCCGGGCATTTGTTCACGCCTTCGAACGCGTGGAGATGAGCGGGGTTTACAACCTGGTGGCGCCCCATCCGGTGCGCGGCAAAGCCCTGGTGCAATCCACCGCCCGCGCCATGCGCCGTCCTGCCGTTTATTTACCTGCTCCCGCATTTGTCCTGCGCCTCCTGCTGGGCGAAATGTCTGCCGTAGTACTCAACAGCAACCGGGTATCTGCCCAAAAATTACTTGATACGGATTTTGTTTTCCGGTTTCCACAACTCGATCCGGCGCTTCATGCTATTTTTGCCCGCCCCTAAACCCCATAAACACACTAAACTTCCTAAACCTCACCAAACCTCCTATACCCGCCCAGACATGGATATCACCCAACAAGGTTACGTCCGCACCGATCTTACGCCCGACGGTGTGGCACATATCATTTTTTACCATCCCAATCACAATTCTCTGCCCAGCAAGCTGTTGAACGATCTGAGCGCCGCCTTCAACGCTGCAGGCGAAAACCCGGCAGTGCGCCTCGTGGTACTGCGCAGTGCCGAACACAATACGTTTTGTGCCGGCGCCAGTTTTGACGAACTCGCCGGTATCACTGATTTTGAAACGGGAAAAACCTTTTTCTCCGGCTTCGGAAATGTCATCAATGCCATGCGCAGTTGCCCGAAAATCATCGTGGGGCGTATACACGGGAAAGCCGTAGGCGGCGGCGTCGGACTCGCTGCAGCAACCGATATGTGCCTCGCATCCAAGTGGGCCTCGGTGCGACTGAGCGAACTGGCCGTGGGTTTCGGGCCTTTTGTGATCGGTCCGGCGGTGGAGCGAAAAGTGGGGGCTTCGGCTTTTACCCAGATGGCGCTTACTCCCGCTGAATGGCGCACGGCCGACTGGGCAAAAGCACAGGGTTTGTTTCAGGAATCCTTCGACACTGTGGAGCAACTCGACGCTTATCTCGCCCATTTTTGCCAAACCCTGTGCAGTTACAGTCCGGAAGCGCTTTTTGAACTCAAAAAAGTGTTCTGGCAAGGAACCGAACACTGGGACACCCTGCTGGCCGAACGCGCAGCCATCAGCGGGCGTCTGTCGTTGTCGGAATTCAGCAAGAATGCCATTGCAGCCTTCAAAAAAGGATAAATCCATGCTGCTTAAACCCGAGGACGATACCCTGCGTGCATTTTTGGAAGGCGAACAATCGCTGCCGTTCAGCTATACCAACGTCGGCGCTACAAAAAATGAGAACCCGGTGGCAGGGTTCGACAACGATTTCAATACGGCCGTACTCGGACAAGGCGAAGCGGCCTGGGAAACGGCCAAACTCGCCATACGGGCCTGGAAAATGTTTCCCGGGGGCTGGGCGATTATTTGGCCCGGTGTGCCGGCGGTAAAAGCAGACACCACCGTGGTCATGCTCGCTCGCGTAATGGGGGTCTGGTGGAAAAACAGTTGCCGGATCGTTTACACCATAGATGAACCGGATCGCTTTGGTTTTGCCTACGGCACCCTGCCCGGACACGTAGAGTGCGGAGAAGAATTATTCATGGTGGAAAAAACACCCGACGGAACGGTGCGCTACGTACTCAAAGCCTTTTCACGACCGCGATTTTGGGCGGCACGACTGGCTTACCCGATTGCCAGGGCCTACCAACGCGCTTTCGTGCGCGAATCCAAAGCCTCCATGCAACAATTTGTGCGTGAAAATGAAGCAAGATATGGAAAGTAAGCACGTCGAAATTGCCGGCTGGGCCAATTACCCGCGCGTAACAACGCAGCTGTTTGAACCTGCTTCGCGCGAAGAACTACAAGAACTGATTCCTTCGCTGGAGCGTTTTATTACCAGGGGCAACGGCAAAAGTTATGGCGATGCATCGCTGGCGCCGGTAACAGTTTCTACGCTCCGGCTCAACAATATCCTCGAATTCGATGCCGAAACCGGTGTAATACATTGCGAATCGGGCGTTTTGTTGTCCGACATTCTCCCGCTGATCATTCCAGCCGGCTGGTTTTTTCGTGTTACGCCGGGCTTGAAAGCCATTACCGTCGGGGGAGCTATTGCATCCGATGTACACGGGAAAAACCACCCGACAGCGGGCTGTTTTTCCAATTGCCTGCTGTCTTTTGAACTGCTGACCGCTGATGGAGCCATCCGGCAATGCTCCCGCGAAGAAAACGCCGAGCTGTTCTGGCAAAGTTGTGGTGGCATGGGCTGGACGGGCGTGATTCTTTCGGCGCGTTTTCGTTTGATGAAAATAAGCAGTACCCGGATGCGACAAAAAACTGTTCGCGCCACCCATCTGGACGCCTTGTTTGATGCATTTTACCAACATGCACACTGGCCCTATGCGGCAGCCTGGATAGATTGCAGCCATTCCGCCTGGCGTGGAGCGGCATTTTTTGGCGCGCATTCCGACCACTCCGGCGCATTAACCAACGATAAACGCCGTACGCTGCAAATTCCAGCCTATGCCCCCAACTGGCTGCTGAATCGCTGGAGCATCGGCGCTTACAATGCCCTCTATTTCCTGAAAAACCGGGATGCTGACAGAGCGGTGGGACTTGATGCCTTTTTTTATCCCCTCGACGCCCTGGGAAACTGGAACCGCCTGTATGGTCGCCGCGGACTGGTGCAGTATCAATTTTGTATGCCGGAGGAAAATGCACGGCCTGCCATCCGTGAAGTATTGCAAACCATTCGGCGCAGCGGTGAAACGCCTTTTCTCACCGTGCTTAAACGTCATGGCGAACGCCCGCCGGAGGCCATCCACTCCTTTCCCGTTCGGGGCTTTTCCCTGGCCCTCGATTTTCCCCGCACAAAAGGCATTTTTGAACTGGTAAAACAATTGGATGAAGTAGTGTGGGCGGCCGGTGGCAAAATCTATCTGACCAAAGATGCCTGTTCCCATCCCAAAATGGGTCGGGTGGACCCCGGCGCATTCGGCGATGATAAGTTTTCGTCACTTTTGAAAGCGCGAATATCGACCCGCGTTGCACGTGATTAAAATTTGCGACCTTTGCACGTTCATTTTAGTTTTGGACAGGCTTTCATGAAGACAAAATCATACAGAAAAGACAAAATAAACGTCGTGACGCTCGGTTGTTCCAAAAACCTGGTGGACAGCGAGAACCTCATTACGCAATTGCGCGGCAATGATTACGAAGTGACGCATGAAGCGGCGGAAAGCGAAGCCAACGTGGTGATTGTCAATACCTGCGGCTTTATTGATGTGGCAAAAAAGGAGAGTATAGATACCATTGTAGAATATGCAGGCATTAAACGCGCAGGCGGGATTGACAAGTTGTACGTCACCGGTTGCCTGTCGCAGCGGTACAAGGACGACCTGGAGGTGGAAATTCCGGAAGTGGATGCCTTTTTTGGCACCCTGGAAATGCCGGCTTTGCTGGCGCGCCTGGAGGCC
>JANRLZ010000244.1:0-11378 GCA_033762055.1 Saprospiraceae bacterium | reverse complement strand
CCCTTCATCCTTCATCCCTCATCCTTCATCCCTCATCCCTCACCCCTCATCCTTCATCCCTCATCCCTAAAAACCTACCATTCCTGGCACATGGGATGCAGCATGATTTCATCTATCAGCACATGTGCGGGTGCGTTGAGGATGTAAGAAACAGCGTTGGCGATGTCGGCAGCGCCCAGGTATTGGGTTTGTTTGTCGGCGCCCTGTTCGTCGCCATGGAAATAGGTATCTACGAGGCCGGGGTACACCACGCTGACCTTGATGCCGAGCGAGCGTACCTCGCGGCGGAGGCTTTCGAAGAATGCGTGCTGGGCGTATTTGCTGGCGGTGTACAGGCTGCCGGAAGCGAAGGTGCGTTTGGAGACATCGGATGCAATGCCTACGATATGTCCGGCGCCGGCGGCTTTCATGTGCGGCAGCACGGCACGAGTGAGCAGGAACGACCCTTTGACGTTTACATCCATCACCCGATCCCATTCTTCCGCATGGATGTCTTCGGCGCTTTTGAATACGCCGATGCCGGCATTGTTGACCACACTGTCTATGCGTTTAAAGTCACGCAGGATTTGCGTTGCGGTGTCATTGACCTGCTGTTCGTTGGATACATCACAGACGAAGCCCAGCGATTTGCCGCCGCTTTCGTCAATTTCCTGTTCAAGTTCGCCAATCTCTTCGGCATTACGTGCCAGCAGCATGACGAAATGGCCTTCATGCGCGAGTTTTACTGCAACTGCGCGACCAATGCCCCGCGAGGCGCCGGATATAAGCGTGATTTTTCTATTCATCATGTTGAACCTGGATCATTATATGCCAGGATGGTAGTGGTTTTTTCGCCAATCCCTTTCGCTTGGGTAAAAAATGAATCCTCCTGACTCTTGCGCTCCGCCGAGGGTTTGTTGGCGAGGACGCCAGCAAGGACAAAAAATAAACCTCCATCAACCCTCATCAATCTCCCACTTAAAACAACCCGTGCAATTCCGCCTGTACCATTTCAAGCACCTTGGCGGCGTGTTCCTTGTTGCTCGAAAAATCGAGATTATCCACGTTGATAACCAATAACTTGCCTTCCCGATAACCATTGATCCAGTTGTCGTAACGGTCGTTGAGCCGTTTGAGATAATCAATACTGATACTGCCCTCGTAATCGCGGCCCCGCATTTGGATGTGTTCGACGAGGGTCGGGATACTGGCCTTGAGGTAAATCAGCAGATCGGGGGCTTTGATTTGTGAAACGATGGACTGAAACAGGGTGAGATAATTCTCAAAATCGCGGCGCTCCATCAGTCCCATATCGGCCAGATTCGGCGCGAAAATAAAGGCGTCTTCATAGATGGTGCGATCCTGAATCACTGTGCGGTTGCCCTGGAGGATGCGCAACACCTGTTGGTAGCGGCTGGAGAGAAAAAACACCTGCAGGTTGAACGACCAGCGTTTCATATCGAGATAAAAATCCGACAGGTAGGGGTTGTTTTCGGTGTTTTCGTAGTGCACATCCCAACCGAAGTTTTTGGACAACATCTCGGTGAGGGTGGTTTTGCCTGCGCCGATGTTGCCGGCGATGGCGATGTGTTTCACTGTTTTTTTCTCTGAGGGCAATGCGGAAGCCATTGGTGCGGTGAAAAGTTGATGGTTGGGTGTGGCAATCAGAAATCGGGACGGCGAAGGTAGGGAAACACGTCAGTTATATTTTAACAAACTTTCCGGTCATCACCCTTGCGTCGGCAATTGCCACGATACCGTACCAGCCTGTCGCTAAATGCTGCACAGCGAGTTCCGTCGGGCCGGCGATGTTTTGCTCCAGCACGGTATGACCATGTACATCCGTCACAACCATGCGGGCTTGCTTGCCTTCGGGCCATGTCAATATTAATTTATCTGCAACCGGATTGGGATATACCTGTAAACGACCGCCGGGGGCTTCGGCAACGCTGGAAGCAGCAGCGTCCACCACTTCGTCAATGGCGCGCAGGAGGGAATATTCGATATTGGCGCCAAAGGCATCCTGCCCGATCTCCCAGATCATGATGCCGGCTACTTCATCAAGCGCCAGTTCGGTTTTGGCCTGAATGGTCGGTATGCCATTCCACCATTTTTGATCCACATGATCGAGAAAAGCATTGGCCGGGTCTTGATTCACGATACCACGAAACGTAAAGGAACTCACCGGACTTTCATTGAAATCATATCCGTAAAACGGCACGCCCAGCGTCAGTTTTTGGGATGCTACGCCCTGATTTTGCCAGTAATCAATACAATCTTCCGCCCAGTCGTAGGGGGCGTGCTGTCCGGGATTGGAAGGGTCCCAGGGGCCGCGCAGATCGTACACCATCATATTGATCCAGTCGTAAGCGTCCAGTGCGGCGGCGCTGATTTGCGGATAACGGTACGAACCCGGCAAGGCGGCAGTCAGCGGAATGCCCAGCGGCGCCAGCGCGGCTTTCAGTTCGAGCACGAAGGGACTGTACCAGCTTTGTACATATTGCCATTCAAGATCAACATCCACGCCGTCTAGCTGGTTGTTCTGTACATATTCCACGATTTTCTGGATGAAAGCCGGACGGTTGGCGGGCTGGCAAAGGTGGTTCCAGTTGGCGTCGTGTTCCGGACTTAAATAACCTCCGGCCAGGGAGATAAACACCTTGCAGCCGCTTGCATGTGCTTTGGCGATGGCGGGGGTAATATTGGTACCTTCTACCGATAGGTTGCCGAGTTCATCGGGGTTGGCAAAGGCGATATTGACATGGGTCAGGCGCTCGAATTCAATATCGTTCAGCCAACTGAAACGGTAATAAGGCAAGTAGCCGATGACTTTGAACGACTGGGCAAAAGCAGTTTGCAGGCAAAAAAGAAAAAGTAAAGGCAAATACCGCATAGGAGGGATGAAGGATGAGGGATGTAGGATGAGGGATGAGGGATGAGGGATGAAGGGGGAGGGGGGATTGTTCAATATGCTTTTGTTTCAGCGAAGATAGACCGAGATAGTGGTTGGGTGGTGAAAATTTCGGAATTTTGTCCGTTCAAATCAACTGCACGACTATGAAAGAAAAAGGTATCCCCACCGTTGATCTCTCACAATTCACCCAGGGCGACGCAGCAGCGCGCGCCGCATTCGTACGGCAGCTGGGTGATGCATTTCACAATGTCGGTTTTGTGGCCGTTGTCAACCATGGCATCCCGAAATCGCTGGTTGACGGCTTTTATGCCGCTTCCAAAGCCTTTTTTGCTTTGCCGGATGAGGTGAAACGGCGCTACGAAGTGCCGGGACTTGCCGGTCAGCGCGGCTATACATCCTTTGGGAAGGAACACGCCAAACAATCGAAAGTCGCCGACCTCAAGGAGTTCTTCCAGATCGGTCAGCAAGTGCCCGCCGGCCATCCGCTGAAAGCCCAGTATCCCGACAACGTTCAGGTGGCAGAAACCCCCGAAATGCCGCAACTGGGAGAAGCACTTTACCGGGCATTTGAAAAAGCGGGCGGACAACTGTTGCAGGCCATCGCTATTCATCTCAACTTGCCTGAAGATTATTTCCAGCAGCAAATTACCCACGGTAACTCAATTCTGCGCAGCATACACTATCCGCCCATCACGGAAGAGCCGGCCAGTGCCATCCGCGCCGAACAACACGAAGACATCAACCTCATCACCTTGCTTGTCGGCGCCAGTGCCGGCGGTTTGCAGCTGCTGAATTCCGAAGACCAATGGGTGGCCATCATGCCGGAAGCCGACGAGATCGTGATCAATGTGGGTGATATGCTGCAGCGCCTTACCAATAACTATCTCAAAAGCACCACGCACCGGGTTGTCAATCCGCCCCGCGAAGAATGGCATTTGCCGCGTCTGAGTATTCCATTCTTCCTGCACCCGGTGAGCAACATGGACCTGACCTGCCTGGAAAGTTGTGTGACGCCCGACAATCCGCTGCACTACGAACCCATCACCGCCGGCGAGTACCTCGACGAACGCCTGCGCGAAATCGGTTTGAAGAAATGAATATGAAGAAAGTTTTCTTTCTACGGATCGAACCACTTTTGTGCATCTCTGTTTTATCCTGCTGTCTTTTTCCTGACCGTACAGGTTTTGAAAATTGAACGCTTGTAACAGCGACCACAAGGAATTTTAATTACTGAGGCTGTCTAAAGTTTTTTGAGCGATTGCCTTTTATGACTTTTGGATTCCGTCTGCGTTAAATTTTTCATCATTGTTTCCGGCTATGACGGCAAAATTTGCCTTGTCTCACCTCAAAATCCATTAAAAGTCAATTCGTCAAAAAACTTTAGACAGCCTCACTATCCATCAAATAGATCAAGCGAATCAAATTATGATTCAACGCGTTCAAACGATTTACCTGCTTTTGGCAGCCCTGGCATTGGCATCCACGCTTTTTATGCCATTTGCCACCATTGGCGGCGCACCCACCTCCCTGGCCGTTGCGGGCGACAATTATTTCTCCGACGGCGCCTACTGGGCTGTTGAAATTCCAGGCGGCATGGTGGTTCCTGTATTGGCGATATTAGCCGTGCTGGGTATTTTTATGTATAAAAACCGGCCGCGCCAAATGCAGATAACCGCTGCAACTGCGTTGCTGGCCCTGCTGGGTGTACTCGCTCTGCTCGGCATGGGATTTCAGCATGCACAGCGCCTGCCCGCCGGCGCGGTGGCGCAATGGTTTCCGGGAAGCGTGGTTCCTGCATTCGCCGTTGTTTTGCTTTTACTGGCCTATCGTGCCATTCGGAAGGATGAAGCGCTGGTGCGCTCATCCGATCGTCTGCGATAACATTTTTTTTCGATGAAAATAAGCGCAAACTACTTTTTGGCCGCCCTGTTATTGTGGGCGTTTGGCTGCAAACCGGCAGAAAAAGCCGTTGTTTACACGCCCGAAACTATTGTCCCGAAGGAAAAAGCGCTGGTCTGGAAGATCAGTGGCAAAGGGCTGAAAAAACCTTCTTTCCTGTACGGCACCATCCACATGATTCCGAAAAGCGAATTTGAACTGCCGGAATCGGTGCGCGAAGGGCTCGACAATGTGGGGCGTGTTACCTTCGAAATTGATATGAAGGAAATGACCAATATTCGCAGCCAGATGAGTCTGCTTACCAAATCCTTCATGGCTGGCGGCAAAACGCTGAAAGATTTGCTGTCGCCGGATGATTACGCCCTGGTAAAAGCCAAAATGGCGGAGAAGGGCTTGCCCGGCGGAATGTTCGAACGTATGAAACCCTTGTTTCTCAGCACCCTGTTCGGCGCTGAAGACGAGGGCGGCATGACGAGCGGCGCCATGACTTCAGTGGAAATGGAGTTGTACCGCATGAGCCGTCGTCGTAAACTGGAGTCCGCCGGATTGGAGACAGCGGCCTACCAGATGTCGGTGTTCGACAGTATTCCCTACACCGCGCAGGCGAAAATGCTGGTGGAAAGTCTGCGCAGCACCGATACTACGGGTACGGGCGAGAGCCAGCTCGATCAGATGTTGCGTATGTATCGTGAGCAGGACATCAGCGCCATGCAGGCCATGATCGGCGACGATGGCGGCATGGGCGCCTACGAGCATATCCTGCTCAAAAAACGCAACGAGAACTGGATTCCGGTGATGCGGCGTATGATGGCCGAAAAACCGACCTTGTTTGCGGTCGGCGCCGGGCATTTGGGCGGCCCGTCGGGGGTGGTGGCTTTGTTGCGCAAGGAAGGCTATCGGGTAGAGATAGCGCCTTCGCCCTGAGGAAGTTCCCGGGATTTTTTTTATGTTTCTTTGGTAAAGAATACAAAGAGGTTTTACCTTTGCAGCCGCTTTTTAAAAAGCAGGCGCGATAGCTCAGTTGGTCAGAGCGTGCGATTCATAATCGCAAGGTCGGGAGTTCAAGCCTCCCTCGCGCTACCAGACGCAGGTTCTCGAAAGGAGGGCCTGCGTTTTTTTGTACCGGAACGATCAAAAAATAAGGCCCTGATCACACATTTTACGCATCCGGTGTATCTTTCCGATAATTTTTCAGGCCTTACCAATACGTCGCATCCGTAGAAGCTGCTACATTTCGGCGGGCAAACTGATAATCCGATCACCTGAATCTCCCGTTCCCGGCGATTTTCTCCTGCAAAAGTCCAGGATTTATTAACCAATCAATATCTGCACACCGGATGAACTGCCTATTTCGCCCAGCACAAAAACTGCTGTTGACCCTTTTCAGCCTTACCGCCCTTACATTTGTCTCGCAAGCCCAATTTTTGCAGGTAACGGACGTCGTAACCGGCCCTTACAATCCGCAAAGCCTGATTTCCAATGTCTTCCTTGGCAATGGCGTTGAAGTCACCAACATTCAATTCACCGGCGACCCGCGCGCAGTAGGTTATTTTTCCGGCGGCACCAATTCCATCGGAATTGAACGCGGTATTTTGCTGACCACCGGGTTGTCGCTCAGCGCATCGGACGACGGGGCAACGCAAGCCAGCGACGGCAATCTCGGGGGCAGTCTGGAACCCAGTCTGGTATCCCTGTTGCCGCCCCCCGATCCCGGCGATCCACCGCTTACTCTCAACGATGTAGCGGTATATACCATCACTTTCATCCCCAACGCCGATACGCTGCGCTTTCGTTACTCCTTTGGTTCGGAGGAATACCCCGAATATTCGTGCAGCGACTTCAACGATGTGTTCGGCTTTTTTATCCAGGGGCCGGGCTATCCGACTTTTACCAATATCGCCCTCGTACCCGGCACCAATTTGCCGGTTTCCATCAACAATATCCACCCGTTTAACCCGGTATATCCCAACTGTTTTCCTTTTAATGTCCAGTATTACAACGACAACGAAGACTCCTCCAACCAACCCGTCTACGACGGTTATACCGATGTGTTTACCGCCATGGCGGTGGTAACACCCTGCCAGCCTTATACCATCAAACTGGCCATTGCCGATGTGGGCGACTCTGCATACGATTCGGGTGTTTTTCTGGAAGCCAAAAGTTTTGGAACCGGTTCGTTGCGGGTGGATGTCTCTACACTCAGCGCCGACGCGACGCTTTCCGAAGGCTGTTCGCAGGGCGCCGTAACGTTTACACTGCCGGAAATTCGTTCGCAGAATTATACCGTTAACTTTAATGTATTTGGCGACGCCACGCCCGGCGCCGACTACACGGCTATTCCGGGAAACCTGGTCATTCCTGCCGGCCAGTCTACCATCACTGTACCTATTGTTGCACTGGAAGACAATATCGCTGAAAATATTGAAACGATCGGTATTTCCGTTCAGGTAGACCCTTGCAATCGCGACACTGTGTACCTCTACATCCGGGATAAAATATTGCTGCCCCCCTTGTTGAACGATACCTCCGTGTGCCTGCCCAACACTCCGATCACGCTCAACGCCGCCGTACCTACACCGACCCCCGATCCGCCAACATTCAGCAATCAAACCGATTATCCGATACCCAATGGCGGCGCGCCGGTCAACTCCAGCGTTACGGCATTCGGTGTACAGCCGCCGATTATCGGCCCGGGCGTGATCCGTTCGGTTTGCATCAATGTAGACCACTCCTGGATTGACGAGGTAGACGCCTACCTGATTTCTCCCACCGGCGTTGTGCTGGAACTCACTACCGACAACGGAGCCAATGGCGACGATTATGTCAATACCTGTTTCACGGAAGATGCCACTACGCTTATCAGTTTTCCCGGCCCCTTCGCACCGGCATCTGCTGCCCCCTTTACCGGCAACTGGCTGCCGGAAGGTCCCTGGAGCGATCTTTACGGCGAACCCAGCAACGGCAACTGGCGACTGCGGCTTACCGACGACCAGAACAACCTGAACGGCACGCTGCTCGACTGGACCATCACTTTTGAACCCAGTTACAAGGTGGAGTACAGCTGGTCGCCCGGCGCCGGTTTGAGTTGCACCGATTGCCCCGACCCGGTGGCGACCATTTCGCAAAACAGTATTTACAGCGTTACGGCCACCGATTCGTATGGTTGTACGGTGACGGAAGATATTGCCATCAGTATTGGCGAACTGGCTGCAGGCGTTTCCGTTCTGCAACCTATTGCCTGTTTCGGGGAAAAAGGCAGTTTGCAAGTCAACGCACCCGGCAACAGTACCTATCTATGGAGCACCGGACAAACCAGCGCCGTGATAGACAACCTGAGTCCGGGTACCTATACCGTAACAGTGACCAGTGTGGGGGCAAGTTGCTCTGCAACCGCTTCGGTAACTTTGACCCAACCGGATGAACTTACCCTGACCGCCTCGCCCAATGAAGTGACCTGTTTCGGTTTGGTCACCGGCACCGCTGCCGTCTACCCTTCGGGCGGGGTAGAGCCTTATGCTTTTATCTGGAGCAACGGCCAAATGCTCGACAGTATTTCCAATCTTCCTCCAGGTTCTTATACGGTCACCGTTACTGACGGCAACGGGTGTCAGGAAATCAGCACCATGACTGTCCTTGAACCTGCTCCGATCCAGATTTTGACGGCATTGAACCGAAGCCCGAGTTGTTTTGGTTTGTCGGACGGTCAACTGACCACCTATGCCGTTGGCGGCACCACGCCATTTACGTTTGTTTGGAATACGGGACAAGTTTCGCAGGGAATCAACAACATAACGGCCGGCACCTATACGGTGACCGCTACCGATGGCAACGGTTGTACACAGGTAAAAACAGAAACCGTGACCGAACCCTTGTTGCTCACCAGTTTTGCTACAGCGGAACCCGTGGAGTGTTTTGGAGAAAATACCGGCCAACTGCACCTGGAAGCTGCAGGAGGTACCCCGCAGTACAATGTCGTCTGGACTGGTCCGAATGGATTTAACGGCAGTGGCAGTGATTTGAATAACCTGCCTGCCGGCGATTATGCCGCTACTGTAACGGATGCCAACGGCTGTTCCAGCACTTTCACGGTTCAAGTCAACGAACCCGCCGAGCTCTTGCTGGAATTGCCCGAAATTTCGGATACTATTTGCTTTTTTGCCAGCAACGGGAGCGCCACCGCCCTTGCGAATGGTGGCGTAGCTCCTTATGTCTATGCCTGGAATGCCGGCGCACAAACAACCCAAACAGCTACCGGCCTTTCATCAAATGCCTATCAGGTCACCATCACCGATGCCAACGGTTGTACGGTGGTCAGTGAAACATTCATTGCGCAACAACAGGAACTTAATACCTACGCCGAAGCCCAATCGCCCGATTGCCATGACGGCAACGATGGTACGGCTTCCATGATCTCCATCTTTTACGGTGCAACACCAGCCAATTTGACCGATTTTAATTACGCCTGGAACACCAATCCTCCGCAAACAGGATTGAATGTCAGTGGCTTGCAGGGCGGACAAACCTATGTGGTCACTGCCACTGATGCACTGGGTTGTACCGCTACCGCCACCGTGCCGGTACCCAATCCTTTTCCGATAGAAACCACGATCAGCGGCTTTGCCGATGTCAAGTGCAACGGCGATGCGACCGGCTGGGCCGCCGCCCGCGGACTGGGGGGTACGGCTCCTTATCAATGGCAATGGAGTGGGGGAGCGACCCCCAATGACTCGCTTGCAACCGGCCTTGCCGCCGGCACCTATCGCGTTACGATCACCGATGTTTTTGGTTGCCCGGGTACGTCGAGCGTTACGATTGGCTCGCCGTCTGTGTTGCGGGTCGAACTCACCCCCGACCCGGTAAAGTGTTTTGGCGAAAACACCGGCAGTGCCAAAGCGCAGCCATCCGGAGGCGTCGGCCCTTATACGTTCATCTGGTCAACCGGTGCGCAAACGGCTGAAATTCAAGGCCTGGCTGCCGGCGCTTACCCCATGAGCGTGGTAGATGCCAATGGCTGTACGACCCCGGCTGTTGTTGAAATTGAACAACCGGAAGCTCCTCTGACCGGCATGGCTTCCATGAATCCGCCCCGGTGTTTTGGCGGGCATGATGGCCGCATCCTGCTAGTGGCATCGGGCGGCACTTCACCCTATCAGTATGGATTGGACAACCAGGCATACAATGGTTCTTCCATTCAGATCGGGATTACAGCCGGCGATTATCTTCCGAAAATACGGGATAGAAACGGCTGCGAATTTGTATTGTCGCCCATAGAAGTGACGCAACCCGATCCTTTGCTGGTTGATTTAGGTCCGGATATCACGATTGTTTTTGGCCAGGATACCCAATTGCTCGCAGTCGTGCAAAATGCACAGGGCGCTGCACAATACGCCTGGGCCGAACGCGACAGCGTATGGCTGAGTTGTCTCGACTGTCGCAACCCGGCGGTGTATTCCCTCGAATTCTCGACCTATTTCACCGTCCAGGTCACCGACTCGGCGGGTTGTCGCAACACCGACCAGATTTTAATTTCGGTGGAAAAACCGCGCAAGGTGCATGTGCCTACCGGCTTCACCCCCAATGGCGATTTTATCAACGACCTTTTGCTGGTGCATGGTCAGAGCAACTCCAAAGTGCTGGATTTTAAAGTGTTCGACCGTTGGGGAGAAATGGTATTTCAATTGAAAGATTTTGCTTTCAACGACGATACCAAAGGCTGGGATGGTACCTTCCGCGATCAGCCCTGTGATCCGGGCGTGTACGTATGGTTACTGGAAGTAGAATATGTGGACGGGGTAAGAGAGGTCTTCCAGGGTAATACCACACTGATTAGATAAATCCCCGCTGTGGATCAGACGCTGTATCCCAGGTATAAGTTTGGACCGGATTTACAAGATTTGCAGGTTTATTTGCTTGTTTTAGGGTTATTCTCTTGCAAATCCGGTCCAATCTTGCACCTGTGAAACAGCGTCTTTACATTTTTCCGAACAATTCTTCCAGTTTGTTCCATCGGAAATTAAAGATGGCTTCCAGTTGACTGCGCACGAACAGCCGGTTGGCTACATCGCCCAGGATGCCCAGCGGTACGCGGTAGTGAATTAAATCCGTCATTTCCACCCCGCCGGGTACCGATTTGAAATGGTGTTGATGGTGCCAAAGTGCGTATGGCCCGACGCGTTGTTCATCCACAAAAAAGCGCTCTTTGCTGACATGTGTGATTTCGGTCATCCAGAAAAGCGGGATGCCCAGCAGCGGTTTTACCGTATAGGTGATGACTTGCCCGGCATACATTTCCCTTTGGGAAAAGTCCGGATCGGAGGTCACTTCAAACCCCATTTGGGCCGGAGTAATGACCTTCAGGTTGGCAGGATTTGAGAAAAAAGACCAGGCTGTTTCCAGCGATATGGGCAAACGTTGCACCCGTTTGAGCGAATAAACAGACATAGTTGCGGATGTTTATGAATAGTCCGCAAAACTGTTATTCCGTGTATTGGTTCATTCTTGGGAACTAAATATTCCCCCTTACTGACGGAAAAAGCGCAACAATTTACCTGTTGCGCTTTTTCCGAAGAAGCCATCTCAAAAATGG
>JANRLZ010000243.1:0-6811 GCA_033762055.1 Saprospiraceae bacterium | reverse complement strand
CGCAGGAACTCTTCGGCGAGGTTGAAGAAATTCACGGCGCCTTTGCTGTTTACGTCGTACAACGCCACCGGCGTGTGCGACATAGGCGCTTCGGCCACGCGGCTGTTGCGGTGGATGATGGTTTCGAACACATAGTCGGTTGCGCTGCTGCGCACTTCTTCCACGATGGCGTTGGCCAGGCGGAGCCGGCTGTCGTACATGGAAATCAGCAGTCCTTCCACTTTGAGTTGCGGATTAAAGCCTTGCCGGATAAGGTCAATGGTGTTTTTGAGTTTGGCAAGACCTTCGAAGGAGAACATTTCACACTGTACGGGTATGAGCACCGTATCGGCGGCTACGAGGGCGTTCACGGTGATGAGGCCGAGAGAGGGCAGGCAGTCAATGAAGATATAATCGTAGTCGTTGCGCAGTTCGCCCACCACGCCGCGCATGACGTATTCGCGGTTGGGTTGGTTGACCAGTTCGATTTCAGCGCCGACCAGGTCAATGCTGGAAGGCAGCAGGTCGAGGTTGGGCGTTTCGGTTTTGATGATGGCAGTGCGCGGGTCGGCGCCGTGCACGAGGCAATCGTAGAGGCTGATGACTTCTTCGGTGTCCACTTGTCCGACGCCGGAGGAGGCGTTGGCCTGGGGGTCGGCGTCAATCAGCAGCACGCGTTTTTCGAGGATGGCCAGCGATGCGGCCAGGTTGATGGCGGTGGTGGTTTTGCCCACACCGCCTTTTTGATTGGCAATGGTGATGACTTTGCCCATGTCTTTTAGCATGACGTTCGTAGCGTTTAGGTGGGCAAAGGTAGGGGAGCGTGAAACGCCGCGTGGAACATTTGGCCGAGAAGTTATCCCCCATTTTTCCACAGGTTGCCAACATGGGGCGGGTGGTTATAAATAGGGGCGAACGGTTTCCTCAAATGCTTTGCCCTGGAGGTAGCTTTCTGCCAGGGCGGCAAATATGTCAATTTGGTCATTGGATTGTTTCAACGTTAGTGCCTTTTTCAGCTGATCTAAAACCGCGATTGTCTGGACTCGAAGCAGGTTTTGGTCATCCTGACAAAAGTAATCAAGAATTTGCAGGCATAATTCGATCCTTGATGTTTTGTCGTCTATTCGGTCGGCGTACCATCGTTGAAACAATACCAACAAACGCGCTGTATTGTATTTGCCGGATAATACAGGGGAATGTGCGATGACCAGAATTCGCATCATATAGGCGGTGCAGCGTAGTCCCGGCATACTATCGGCTGGTTTATGTTCAATGATTTTTTCCAGCCAGAACAAAGCAGGTTCCGATTTCTTTCGAGATAGATAAATGACAGCGCAATAGAAGCAGATAGTTGCAAGGCGGGAGGGGCGTATGTGATACCGTGGCTGAAATATTTTTTCGTTTATCCTGTGTTCGGAAATAAACGCTTCTGCTGCTTCAAATTGTCCTTTTCGGATAAAAGCAAGCAGGTAGATGTATGTGGCATTTCGATAGAATTCGATGGTTCCCTGATAGTGTTCCAGTTGTAAACTATGCCGATAAAAATCATCCCAATGGCCCAGATCAATGGCTGAAGACAGGTATCGAACCAGAATTTCTAAAAAATTGGATGGGTCTTCTTTGACCTGTCCCCGGTTTTTGTCCATCAACTGAACCAACTGAAGCAGGTGTGCATATTCATCTTCTTTGGAGGGATACACCAGTTCGAGGGGCGGGATAGGAGTTGGTTCAGGGGGCAGGAGTCTGTGATAATTAGCAATGGCCAAAAGCATCCGATACTTTATTCCAAAAGGCAGGTTATCGGATTTTAATTCAAGAATGTAACGATGTGTATTGACGCTGACTTCTGATGGCAGGGGGGAAGATGACACAAAACTTTGGAGCAAATGAATGTTCTGATAAAACACCTCATTGTCTTTTTGCAGGCGTTTTAACACCTGGTCTACTTTGTTGTGTACTTCGGTAAGACGTTGCCCCATGTTTTCCCGCTGCCATGACCCATTCAACCGCCTTTCCAATAAGGTTACTTCCAGTTCCAGTTCGGGGTAATCCTGTTGCTGCAGTAATTCTTTGGCTTTTAGAATCTCTTTCCAGGCTTCATCAAACATCTCTTTGCTGATAAGGAACCGGCAGTCTTGCAGGATACGTACAATCTCGATACGCGCTTTGTGTGTTTCGGGCATTTGCCGCATACTTTCAAGTATCTTGTAATACAAGTAATTGGCAACCTGGCTCATTTCATGGATGCGTAATACCTTTTTTTGGGTCACAATAGCGGTGATATTACCATCAAATTCCGGTTCGGCGGTGATCTTGTTGATGAAATCGAACAATCGAATATAACGCGGGCTTTCCTGGTCGGAATAGGTCTTTACATAGATTTTAAAATTTCTTTTTTGCGTCACACTCAATGAAAGAATCAGACGGGTCAGTTTTTCAAAAAGCGGGCGGGCATCCATGGTTAGTTATTTTCGTTGTTTGATTTGATAATCAAAAGGTTGCATTGTTTTTTTTGTGCTATCCATACGATTTTACAGCCAGATGATTTGCGCATAAGGCAGATTGAAACACACCTTTGTGCTACATTATTCAACCATCATTTCAAATGTATCAGTTATGGCTATCACAAAAGTAAGTCGCACGCTTGCAACCGACCCAATTGATCCCACAAAGAATCAGATTGTCATTCACGAAACAGCGGAAGGAATCATCATTGATATTGTGACAAACATTGGCGGCGGAGATCCTGTTGGACGAATATTTGTGGCAGAAAATAGCTTGAACGGCGGATCCGTCTGGTTCAAGGTAGAATATGGAAAAATTATCACGGTATTGACAGGGAACCCGGGCGGGGCAATCTCCGGTATGTTGCGGGAAAATTACACCAACTGGAATTTTGCCCGGTTCTGCGTACTTCAAGGCGAATTGTGTTATCTGGTATATACCAGCAGCACCCATAAAGATACGGCGCATCGCGTTTATCCATTCGACGGCTTCCTGATGCAACAGGGCGATGCCATCTACATCGAGATCAACAGTACAGGCAACTACGCCAGGTTGTATTATCCATTAAACGCCTAAACGAGAATTCCTCAGTTCGATAATACTTGTTTTCTGCCGACCGACAATTTAGGCCGGTAAGATAAAACATGCGCCCGACAAGGAGCCGGTTTTACGATTTGAAGTGAAAGGACTTCGGATCGCCTACATTCTCATTGATAAAAATTAACTGACATGACACAACAACAGCTGATCGAAGTGATGAAGTATCACTTGCGAAACTTCAACGATGAAGGGGTGAATCCGGTGGACGAAAACGTGATTCATCACCAGATTTTGAGCGCCTCCGACGGCATTGGCCGCGCCAACTCAAAAGACATCTACAAGGCATTTGTCCGCTGGACGCTCATCCGAAGCGGCCATGCCGATAAAAACTGGCCGGATAACTGGATGGAAACCACCGTTTTATCACTTTCTTCCAAATTATTATGAAATACAAACTATGGCTACTGATTACAGCGCTCACCTGCTTTTCTTCCTTCCTTTTGGCCCAACAGCCGCTTCAGATTACGGTGGGCGCCGTGCGAACGCAGTTAGCCCAGCCAGCGGTAAAATTAGGCGTTCAATATGCGCCGGACGCCGAACGATTGTTTAACCGCGATTTTATCAGGATTGATTCAACCAAAAAAAGCCTGTTCATACTGACGCCCGAGATTGATCTGCAAACGGGGAATAACGACGCATTTTCAGGCCTAACGATAAAACTGGCCGGTTTACATCTGCTTTTTGACACCACACGGGTAACCGGAACAGTAACGCCTCGTTCAGACCGCACCATCCATGTGTTTCAGTACGCATTGGGAGCAGAAACCAGCAACGCATTCCAGAAAGCAAACGGTTTACTCGAAGTCGGTTATGTTCCCATGTACTGGATGCATGGTACAAGGACACCGGCAATCCTTAAACGCACTAAATTGGGTTTTTTCCTGCAGGGGGGCTATAAGTTCGACATAGACAGCAATTCAACATTCATGCTGCGCGGTGGCCAACTTGACGAAAGCAAAGAACAAACCGATGATGCACTGCTGCGGTTGAAAGGCACTTTTGAGATCAATACAGGGAATTACTGGGTCAATCAGCGTACTCAGTCCGGCCTGGCATTAATCGGCAAGGCGAATGCCTGGTATGATTTTCTGAACGAAGAAATTTACTACCGGATCGAGGCAAAAGCCCGCATTTTCCTGGGACGTGATTACTTTTTCGATCTCGGTTATGAAAAAGGCTCCGGCGCGCCCAACTTTAATCAGGGCGAACAATTCGGCGCCACGCTGACTGTCAGTTTTTAAACATTACGGCTCCCGCCGTAAGTTGATTCTTTTCACCATTTTTCATCTTACTTTTTTTCTCGCCATGAAGAAGTTCATTCTCCGTGGGGCACTCGCCCTGCTGTCTTTCAGCGCCGTTGTCACGCCTTCCTGCATCGAATGTGAAGATGTCACCGCGCTTTGCGACCTGGTTATCAGCGCATTTACAGCGCCGGTTGAAGTAACCGTAGGTCAGGCATTCGATGTCATTTCCAAGATTCAAAACGATGAAGCCGGTGGCGAATGTACCACCACCGACATTGCCGAAGCTACCGTCAACCTGCTGGAGGTTTTTTTGAGCGACGGGCAAGGCAACTGGTCGCTGGTCGGTACAAAAGACAATATCGCTCAGCAGAGCATCTCGCCGGGCAGTCTGGCTAATCTGCTCCAGAACTTGAGCCTCAACGCAGCCGGCGATTACCGCCTCGACTATTACGACGACAACGTAAACGGCGTGTCAGAACGCAATGAAGGGAACAACTACGACAACCTGTACACCGGTGGCCGCGGCGACCTCAAAGCCGCCATGCAGGGCACCAACAACCACGCCACCCTGTACATCAAAGTATTGCCCCTGCCCGACGGAACCGATCGAATCAAGGACAAGCCTACCGTCGAATTTCACTGATTCATCCTTTTCAATTTCTTTCCTATGAAGCAATCATCTGCGTTTGCGCTGTTATTGGCGCTTTTTCTGACTGTCTCGCAGGGCTGTATTGAGCCGGAGCCTGATCCGCCAATTACAGGCTCGGAAGATCCCGATCTGTACTGGCTGGATTACCAGAACGTTTACAACCCCTGCACTGGACAATATCAGTACCTCAACATCAGTCGTTTTTTCTGGGTGTATAATCTGAACAACCCCAATTATCCCCCACAGGTTTTGCTCTATTATGATGACCAAAGCGGCCTGTTTACCGATTGCCTGGGTTTTATCTGGTTCATATTGCCGGGCAGCCAATTGATTAGCAATCGCTATATGGGCAACAAGCCTGGCGGCTCCACCGCGCGAACGCCTAGTGCCCGGGCGCACATAACGGTGCGCGATGGCGGGGGGCAAACGACAGAAGAAACCGGTGACCTGGTTACCTTCAACGACCTGCCACCCGGGCAAACCGCTACCCTGCCAACCACCATTACTATTGGTCAAAATAACACCACCTACCTGATGGAATATTCGGCCGACCCGATCAGCGCCATCGCCGAGTCGAACGAAAGCAACAACGTTTCCAGTGACGGCTTTTCGCGCAGCGATCAACCCTCATCGGTATCGTTCAGTATCAATGTGCCTTCCGAACTGGAATTGGCCAAAATCAAAACCCGGTACATCCTTTACCGGAACGGGCAAATAGAAATCAGGAATTGAAAACCCATTCACTTTTTTTGAAAGCATAAGCCCAAAAAATGAGCCCGCGACTGTGCAAACGGCCGCGGGCGTTTTTGGGATTTGTACGCTCAACTCTATACCATGAATAAGTATTCTTCATTTTTTCAGACCAAAATAGTGCAGGCCGTCAGTGCTGCATTGACAATTTGTATCGTGTTTTCTGTATTGTTTTTTACCAGCAGAGGCTATTTTCAAGAACAACACGAGCGCTTTGTTGCACCCTGGCAAAAAGCCGACTCAATTCGTCAGGCAGACCTTCAAAGCAATATAAGCCTGTTACAAAATCAGGCAAAGGCGCAAACACTATGGGCGCAATACAGCCAGATCGAAAACTATAAGTCGCACCATTTGATGGCAGCAACAACATTTTACCGCAATTATTACTCCATTATTACAACTCTCACGGTATGCTCTGTTCTGCTGGCAGTTTTTGTTTTTCTGCTTTTGAAAAAAGGCTGGGACAACGAACCTGTTTATCCGTTAAAGAGTTTTTTTCTTACTACATCGGTGCTGACGACTGTACTTTATGGTTACCTTCAGGTATATGATTTGGAAACGAACATTGCCAAAAATATTGAAAAATACTTCATTTACGAAAAAATGCAGATAGACATCCATTCGGCCTGTTATGCTGCGGTTTATTTTAAACCGGTGCTAAAAACAAAACCCCAGCCCGGCTTACAATTGCTGCCTGTAGTCGCCGCGACGCTCGGTTTTAATAATCATCGGGAAATCAATGTAGATTCGGTAATTCTAACAGTCAACTCCAGTCTGGCTGGAAGCAGGGGCCTGATGATTAATTTTTCTGTGGATAAAATCCCTAAATTATTGGAACAGGCCGATAAATTTGAAAATTAAAACGATCTTGTGAGGTCTCTATTCCAATTATGTAACGTCATGCAAAAATTATCTGACTATCAAGGAGCCTATGAGGGTGAGCGTATGATTGAGGGTAATAACTTTCATCTTGATTTTCGAATGAGCATCAGGGAAGATAACAATGGCGACTTCGGAATTGAGTTTAAAGATATCCTGAGCGGCGATATTTATGCTTTTCTTGACGGGGTGAAGCGAAAATTGC
>JANRLZ010000242.1:0-8885 GCA_033762055.1 Saprospiraceae bacterium | reverse complement strand
ATGACGCCGGTAAATGAACCGGGCAAAACAGCCCAGCTTACTCTTTCGCCCAATCCCGCCAGCAACTGGCTGAATGTGACGGCGCTGTTCGAGAGCAATGTGGCCGCCGGACAGTCGGATGTAGAAATCTACGCCACTGATGGCCGCCTCGTGCAAACCAACACCGTTGCCAACGGCGCCAACTTCCAGCTGGATGTTGCCGGACTGCCTTCCGGCGTGTACCGTCTCGTGCTGAAAACAGCCGCCGGCCGGGTGGAAGGAACCTTTGCGAAAAGCTGATCAGGAGGGTTGATGGGGTTTAGGGAGGTTGATGGGGTTTAGGGTATCCTAATATCTTTTCACTTCATCCTCTACTTTCAAGGACATTGAAATTCAGAGGGGTCAACTTCCCTAAACCTCATCAACCTTTGTTTAATAATTGTCAAAAATCTGCGAGTAATTCACGGATGGTGGCTTGTTTTGAGCAATACGTGTATTTTTGCGTTTGCTATTGAACACAAAAACACTCCGACCATCTCATGCTTTCCCGCCTGTTTTTTGCTTTTGTTTTTTTTCTGCCCCTTGTAGGGGCCGCTCCTCCTTTTGATCCTGACGACAATTCAAGGGCGGATACCGACGGTCCGCACGTTTTTTATCGGGGAAACAAAATTGTAGTAAAATATGTGTTGCGCCGCGATACAGGCGTGATTGCCAAAACACTCCAGTACACGAAGAAAGAAGACATCTCGCTCACTTGCCAGGTGCCGGAAACCGGCGACGCATTTTCTTTTCTGCTGCACGATATTGCCAAAGAACAACCCACCATCTATCCTACCCCGGCGCGTATGCTGGCCTTGTCGGATGTGGAAGGGAATTTTATGGCCTTGAAAACCATGCTGATCGGCGCCCGGGTCATGGATGCCAAATTCAACTGGACCTTCGGAAATGGTCACCTCGTATTGCTGGGCGATTTTTTCGACCGGGGGCTGAGCGTTACCGAATGCCTCTGGCTGTTATACAAACTTGAAGCCGAAGCCGAGGCTGCCGGCGGCAAGTTGCATTTTATCCTCGGCAACCACGAAATCCTCAATTTACAGGGGAATACCACCTACGTGCGCCGCAAATACCTGGAAAATGCCGATCTGATCCAGGAAGATTACAAAAACTGGTATGACCGGAATTCCGAACTCGGCCGATGGCTGCGCAGCAAAAATGCGGTCGAAAAAATCGGCGAATACGTGTTTTGTCACGGCGGTATCAGTCCTGAACTCGCCCGCACCCGCCTTGGACTTGCTGAAATAAATCGCCTTGCGCGCCAAAACCTGGGTCTGGAATACGACGCTGTAGTTGGCGACGATGCCAAAAGCATATTTGACTTGAGAACAGGGATATTCTGGTACCGGGGCGCTGCCAAAAACCTGGCTACGCCGGAAGAAATTACCGCAGTTTTACAATACGCCGGCGCAAAACGCATGGTGGTTGGGCATACCCTGCAACCCGACCTGACCGTCCTCTACAACGGCCGTGTCATTTGTATTGACCTTTATCATGAAGAAAACCTGCGCCAGGGTTTTATGAAAACCCTCTGGATCGAAGACGGTTATTGCTACGGCCTCAACAGTCGGGGCGAAAAATCATCGGTATTCAGCATCTCATTCCCTCGTAAGTCCGACGATTAATTGCGGTTCTGAAAAGTCAGCAGGGCCTCAAACAAGGCAATCTGATTGCGGGCGCGCAGCAGATTATGTTCCTCGTTTCTAATTTTAAAATACACATCGCCGGCGAAATAGTCGCTCAAAAAGCGCAATGCCTGTTCGCCGGCCATCCATACGCCCCCGAACAACAAATAATCGCGTTCGGCCGGCATTAGGATATCGGAAGTTTGTTCCAGAAAACCTTGCGTCAGAGCTTCCAGCACGTCCGTTCTGATCGAAGGTATTTGCCCGTCGTCTTCCGGCACATGAGGCGCGAAGGTGCGTACCATGTCGCCGAAATCCGACAGCAGGGTACCGGGCATAACGGTATCCAGATCAATCACTGCCAGCGCTTTGCGGGTCGTTTCATCAAACAACACATTACCCGCCTTGGTGTCGTTGTGCACCACCCGCAAAGGCAATTCTCCCGATTTTTTCAAAAGGCTGATTCGGTCAAAAACCAGTTCCTTCATCTGATACAGGGCGGCTATTTCCTGTTGACAGTGTCGCACACGATCGGCAGGATTTTCGGATGTGATTTGTAAAAAATAGTCCCAGCGACGATCGGTATCGTGAAAACCCGGAATCGTTTCGTTCAATTCGGCTGCGGGAAAATCGCGCAGGGCACGCGCAAAGGCGCCATAAGCCCGGGCCGCTTCATATGCCAGTGACGGATCTGACAATCCCTCCGGGGCAAATGATGCGGGAATGAAGGGGAAGGCGCGCCAATAGTTTCCTGCTTCATCGCGATGCAAAAAAGTTCCTTCGCGCGTTGCAAGCGGGGAAGCCAGTTGGTAAGGATACTCCTGCGCTGCCAGGTACCGGCACACGCGCAGGGTATTGTCCATCACCTGTTCGGGTTGGCGAAAAACGAGGTGATTGAGGCGTTGTAATACAAAACGGAACGTTTGCCCGCTGCGCTCCAGGTCAAGGCGATAGGTATCATTGATATTGCCCTTTCCCAGCGGAACGGCGCCGGACAAACGTTCAAATTCAAAAAAACGGGCGGCGATGGCCTCCAGTTGCGGCATGTTACAATCGAATCAAATCCACCCCTGACTCCCGCACCAGCCGGTTGAGTTCAGGAAGTTGTTTTTCTTTCACATTTTTCCATTTCGCCAATTGCTCGTCGGTGAGGCGGAACAAGAGGGTGCGTACTTCCATGGCCTGATCGGTGGGCGGGAAATCGCCGTCAACTGCCTGCCCCATCAGGTTGGCAAGTTTGTCGTTGAGTCTGACGGGGAAATTGAGCGGATCCTGGCTGCTGCGGTTTTTGGTTTGATAAATGGCCTCTTCCACGCTGGTCATGACCGAATCCATATTGCCGGCCAGGGTTCGCAGGGGTTTGAATTTCTCCTCCCTGGGCAGCCCCTCGGTCATGTTTTTGATTTGACTACGCAATTTCCGGATCTCTTTGATGGCCTGGTGCGCCTCGCTCAATTTGCCCCCCACGGATTGTACAAAGTCGAATTGACGGCGGAATATTTCGGGTGTGGCGCCGGTACGCGGATCGGGCAGTATCTCGAAAGGTTGCGCTTCGGTTTTTCCGGCGGCACTCACCTGCACCCGATAGCCACCCGGAACGGCTTTGGGGCCTTCCAGATCGTAACTCCACAGGATCATGCCCTCAAATTTTTCAGCGTCGGGGTAGCGGTGATTCCAGGTAAAGCTGTTGGCGCCGGCCTTCAGGTCAGGGAGTTTTCCTCCCCGGTTTTCCCAGGCTGCGGGCAATTTCTGGTTGGAAAACAACTTGATGGTATCGCCGTCTGCTTCCAGCACGGCAAGCGTCACGGTGTCCTTTTCACCGGGTTTGTTTTTCAGGTAGAAATGCACGACTGTGCCGTTCGGGTGGTTTTCGCCGGCTGTTTTCGAACCTTTAAATGAAGCGCCGCGCATGCGATAGGCAGCGCCGGGCTGGAACAGATGCAGGTCTTTTTTCGACAAATCTCCTTTGGTCAGAAAATCAGGGGCGGCGGCGATTTGATGCAGGGGCGTCAGGTCGTCAATGATCCAGAAGGAACGCCCCTGGGTAGCGGCAATCAGGTGGTGATCTTTGATTGTCAGGTCGGTGATCGGAACAACGGGCAGGTTCTGCTGGAATTTTTGCCACCTGCGGCCGTCGGTGAAACTGACATACATCCCCTGTTCCGTCCCGGCGTACAATATGCCCTGGCGGGCCGGATCGGCGCGCACCACCCGCGTAAAATGTTCGGCTTCGATGCCGTCGGTGATTTTGGTCCAGGTGCTGCCGTAATCCCTGGTTTTATAGAGATACGGCGCATAATCGCCCTGCTTGTATCCCGTGCAGGCCAGGTAGCAGCCGCCGTCGCTGTGCGGATCCGGTTCGAGCGAATTGATCATGGTCCATTTCGGCAAATCAGGCGGTGTCACATTGCGCCAGGTTTTTCCCCCGTCGCGTGTGAGCTGTACCAGTCCGTCATCGCTGCCCGTCCAGATCACCCCGGCTTGTCTTTTGCTTTCCGCAGCGGCGAATATGGTGCAGTAATACTCGACACTGGTATTGTCCTGTGTGATCGGCCCGCCCGACGATTTTTGCCGCGATTTGTCGTTGGTGGTCAGATCGGGCGAAATGGTGGTCCAGCTTTGTCCTTCGTTGGTGCTGACGTGGAGGTGATTGGAGGCGGCGTAGATTTTTTTCGGATCGTGCGGACTAAAGAAAAGCGGGTAATTCCACTGGAAACGGTATTTGGCATCTTCTGCGCCATGGCCCATGTTGTCTTCGGGCCAAACATTGATCGGGCGGGTTGTCCGGTTCTTGTGATCCACCCGGCTCATAAATCCGTGGTATTCACCGCCGTACACGATGTCGTTGTTTTGGGGGTCAATGGCAATATGACCGCTTTCGCCGCCGGCGGTTGGTTCCCAGTCGCGCTCGCCGATGCTGCCGCCGTCGCTGCGGTGTGCAATGCGCACGGAAGTATTGTCCTGCTGGGCGCCATAAATACGGAAAGGGAAAGCGTTGTCGGTCGTAACACGATAAAACTGGGCGGTGGGCTGGTTGTGGTAGGTACTCCAGGTTTCGCCGCCGTCGTAACTGATCTGTGCGCCGCCATCGTCGCCGATGATCATCCGGTTGGGGTCTTCCGGCGCCACCCAGAAATCGTGGTGGTCGCCATGCGGGGCGTATTTCGACTGAAAAGTTTTGCCCCCGTCTTTTGATTTGTGGTAGGCGACATTCATTACATACACCACATCGGCGTCTTTGCTGTCGGCGTAAATGCGCGTGTAATACCAGGCGCGTTGCCGCAAATTGCGGTCTTCGTTTACTTTCGTCCACTTCTTGCCGCCGTCGTCGGAACGGAAAACGCCGCCTGACTGGCTTTCAATAATTGCAAAAACCCGGTCGGGCTGCACCGGACTCACCGAAACGCCGATGATGCCGATGGTGTCTTTGGGCAAACCTTCATTGCGCGTCAGTTCCGTCCAGGTGTCGCCACCGTCGGTACTTTTCCAGAGACCGGAACCTTCGCCCCCGCTGGACAGATCATAAGGCGTACGACGCACTTTCCAAAAGGATGCGTATAGAATGCGCGGATTGGTGGGGTCGAAACATACATCCACCGCGCCGACATGGGCGTTGATGTAATGGATTTTCTGCCAGGTTTTTCCGCCGTCGCGACTGCGGTACAGACCGCGTTCTTCCGAGGGCTTGAACAAATCGCCCAGCACGGCGGCGTACACGATGTCTGCGTTGGTCGGGTGAATGCGGATGCGCGGGATGTGGCGACTCTGCATAAGGCCCACATTTTTCCAGCTGCGGCCGGCATCTTCACTTTTCCACATGCCGGTGCCGGCACTCACGTTGCCCCGCACGGTGCATTCGCCGCCGCCGACGTAAATCACGTTGTGGTCGGAGGGCGCCACTTCGATGGCGCCGATGCTTCCGCCGAAAAAACCGTCGGAGAGATTCTCCCAGCTGCGGCCGCCGTCGGTAGTACGCCAGACGCCGCCGCCGGTGGCGCCGAAATAAAACAGATTCGGCTTGCCTGAAACCCCCGTCACTGCCGCTGAACGCCCGCCCCGAAAAGGGCCGACATTTCGCCATTGCATGGAAGAGAGGAGTGTTTCATTGACCGTTAATTCGGGCGCTACGGATGCCGCCGGAGCCGGTTTGGGTGCAGCCGCCGGTTTGTTTTTCTGGGCGGAGAGCGGGGCGGTTTGAAGGGCGATACAGAGGAAAAGGAGGAACAATTGTTTCATGCTGTGATTATGGTGAATGGCGTATGGTGGTCGGATGGTTTACCGGCGTAATCAGGCAGTTTTGTAATCAGGAAATTGACGCAATGATAACGTATCTGCGGGGTAAAACGGGCGTTTTTCGTTATTCCAGCACCACTTGCCGTACAGCGGCGCCTTTGCTGCCTTGAACAACCAGAAAATAAACGCCGCGCGGCAGCGATTCTGCCTCAATGCGCAGGGCGGCTCCCGCCTGGCCTTTGGTTTGCGTCAGCGTGTTCCCCTGCAAATCGCATAATAATACCCGGTAATGATCGGGCTGGTCGGGCAGCACCACTTGTACGCCATCGCCGGACGGGTTGGGAAAAACACGGAACCCTTCCTGCCGGAAGTTTTCACCGGTCGAACTGAGACAACCGCTGAAATGCTCGTCGGCCGTGGCTGTTTTCAAGACGCCGTTTTCGCACCACCAGTCCTCCCATACGCCACCCGAGTGCGTGTGCCAGTCGTTCAGGTCGAAAGTATGGATACCGTTGGAGGTTCCCTTGACGCGCAGCACTTTCAGGGCCATGCTGTCGCGCACCCAGTGCAGCGGCGTACCCGGACTGCATACTTCCGGCTCGAAGGGCGTCGGACAATTCACGTGCAGGAACCAGGCGAAGTCTTGCGCGTTGTCGCCGCCGAAAACACGGGCGATGCCGCTGGTATCCACGCACACGGCGGTGTATTCCTCGCAGGCGATACCGCGGTATCGTTGGCCGGTTTGCTGGGTGAGGCGGGCGATGAACGCCAGGTGACGGCCGCGGCGGTTGGGATTGTCGTAGTGCGTGTCGGTGATGGTGCGTTGCAGCAAGGGGTGGTCGAGAAAATCGGAAGCGCCGATGTCCATTTTAGGATCGAAGGGGTCGGCGAGCGCTTCGGCGGAGGTGATGGTTCCGTTGGCGGCACGGAAATACGCTTCGCCCAGGATGGCCATGCCGGCGCTGGTGCCGCCGATCACGGCTTTTTTTTCGTGGATGAGGTAGCGCAGCGCGTCTTCCACCGGCTTGTCTTTCCAGTAGTTGGCGTATCTGGTTTGATCGCCGCCGGCTATCCAGAGCGCTTCGGCGTTTCTGATTTGTTGGGCCACATAGGGGTCGAGGGCGGCGGCCGCATTGGGCATCACGATGGTTTCGACGGAATTGACGCTCAGGCCCAGTTCGGAAAACAGGTAATCGTTGTAGCCGTCGGCGCCGCTGGCGCGAATAACCAGCACATCGCCGCCATTGGCGCGTTGCAGGAACCAACGCATGGCATGGTCGTTTTCCGTAGCGCCGCCCATCATGCACACGCCCGGCGTAGGTATCGGCTGCACATCGGCGGTATCGCCGGTGAAATAGGAAATATAGGATTGGGCAAAAAGCAGCCGGGGAAAAAAGGCCAAAAACAGCAGGTATCTCATATCGCGAGGATTTTGCGGCGAAAATAAGCGAGGGTGGGAGGTGAGGGCTTTTGATTAATTTGCAGGAAAATTCTGTTATTTATTATCTGTGAATCTGAATTTGAAAACCACTTAAAAAAACATCTTTAGTCCCCTCTTTCCAACCAGAGTAAAGCTGTTTTTAAATCTAAAACTCTACTTAAGATACGACCGTTTTTATCAATAACAAACAAGGTTGGTGTGCCAACCACACCATAAGATTTATAATTATAGCTTTCAAAGCCCTGTAAATCGCAGTAAGTTTCCGGCCATGGAAATTTAGATGCTATTCGATTAAACTCAACTGGATTCTTATCTCCCGAAATGGCTACCACTCGTATTCCATTTGATCTTAATCGGTGATAAATAGATTTGAGTTGCTCTAAGATAATTTCGCATGAACTGCAATCACTTTGGTAAAATATCAGCAAGCTCTTGGCGCTAGATTTAGTCCAATCCAGTTTGCTGCTATCAGGTAAAACCAATATTGGCGCTATTTCGCCACTATGGGGGCTATCAAATTGAGATAAGAGTCCGTCATGTCGGAGCAGTTTTCTACTGTTACGTACTTCCCAGTTGAGTTCAAAAAGCAGATGGTCTTTACCGAACTTGATAAAACAACGCACAAGTTGTTCGCAAAATGCTGTGTATAATTCTTTATTTTCCAGTTTTTCCAATATTTGACGTGTGCCTTCCATCAAGGTGCTATCGGATTTGATGACCATTGTATGCATCTGTATCCAGCTGAATATTACCCCGCTCCAATGGTTGCTGGTGTAGAGGGCTGGCCAACTCATACGATGTCGGATAAAATTATCTGCTTCTAATGCTCGGTCATACTCGTTGAGACCGAGACTTTTTGATAATCCCCTGGTAAAATTGACGATTTCCAGAAATTGTGCTGCATACAGATTGGTCTCTATTAGATTCTTTTGTAATAAGGCATACTCCTCCAGCAAGCGTTTTTCCTCCTGCGCAAGCAGGTCGTTAAGCCTGCTGCCGGGAGGGTAAACTGAAAGTGCCATGCGTACGGCTTCGTGGCGAGCCAGAAGGAGTTCTTGAACGGAATGGTTTTCTCTAAGAAAAGTGTTTTCCACCGACCCCGTGAAAACAATATTGGCTTCATTGGGCTGGTCAGACAGACATTCTACCGAAAAGTTTTCATGGTTCACCACAAAATCCAACCCGCCACCGTTGTTAAGTATCCAGCGGGCCATGCCGCTATAGCGCTGATGCGTTTCAGGTATTTTTAAAATTACCTTTCCGTCAGATGGTATCATGCCACTCCGGATAGTGTCTTTTTCAATACCACGTAGCAAGATAAAATCCCAGCTCTGTCCGGCGAATCGGGGGAATATGAGGCTAATTTGCTGGCCTTGTACAGGGGCAGTCTGCACCAATATACAAAGAACAAATAAAGACAAAGATTGGAATTCCTTAGTGTATTTTGGCAAAAGGCAAGTGTTGGACGGCTTATGATTTGTTTAAAAACTATTCATGTGGTAATTATTCTGCTATACAGCGAACAGAGATGCCCGACGTTCGAGGTATATCAA
>JANRLZ010000241.1:0-1526 GCA_033762055.1 Saprospiraceae bacterium | reverse complement strand
GTCGCCAATATTCAGGCTTAAATCCATGCCGCGGATACTGGCGTCAGCGCCGATGACCGAGTGTTTCAGCACCACCTCATCCAGCGAGGCGAAGTTGCCGATGATGCTGTTTTTTACGATACTGCGTTGAATGTGTACATTGTCGCCAATGGTGACATGTGGCCCGATGATGCTGTTGGACACATTACAGTTGCTTCCAATGGCAACCGGGTGGATAAAAATGGTATTGTTGAATTTTGGTGCGACGTTTTCGCTTTCAGACAGCCCGCGTTGATCGAGCAGCATGGCGTTGGTTTCCAGCAACACTTCTTTTCTGCCACAATCGAACCAGTTTTGAACGGGAAGAGTGTGAAAATGAGCGCCCTGTTCCACCATATACTGCAAGGCATCGGTTAATTGAAACTCCCCGACGGTGCGTTTGTCATGCTGGATTAAATATTGTGTAGCACGCAAAAGGGCAGGCACCTCACGCACCTTGTAAAGCCCGACGATCGCCATGTTTGATTTCGGAATCCGGGGCTTCTCCACCAATCGGGTCACCTTGCCATCGTCGCCAAATTCTGCCACGCCGAACTCGCGCGGATCCGCTACTTTTTTTACTCCCAGGCAGGAGTGTGGACAATCGAGCATGTGCTGCAAATCCACATCAAAAATAGTGTCGCCAAATGCGATAAATATTTCGTCTTCGTCTTCAATGGTTTCACGGGCCGACCAAACGGCATGCGCTGATCCTTCGCGGTGTTCCTGATACACAAATTCGGTGTGCAGATCAGGGTAGGTTTCTTCGATAAAATCGCGCACTTTTTCCCCCAGATGGCCAATAACAAACACGAAATCGCGAATGCCGGCCTCGGCAAATTTGTCCACAATAAAACAAATAATGGGTTTACCGGCCACCGGCATCAGGGGCTTGGGCTGTGTGTAGGTATGTGGTCGTAGGCGGGTGCCGACACCGGCAACTGGAATAAGGACTTTCATGTGAGGGCGACTGCGTGGCAGCCGAATGGGAAAAGTAGTAATTGCGGGCTCAAAAGTAGGGGGTTATGCGGGGATTAACCCAAACTAAGGAATAATCAAAAAAAGTTGCTGCTCAGGCAGGCTCGACCACCCACCGCAATGCCAGCCAATAGAGAGGGACGGTAAATATAAAGGCATCAAACCGATCCAGAAAGCCACCATGCCCCGGCAGGATTGTCCCGGAATCTTTCACACCCACACTGCGTTTGAGCATACTTTCCACCAGATCGCCGAGGTTGCTTCCGAGGGCGGCGCATAGTCCCAAAGCCAGCCATTGCCGGGTGCTGTAATCCGGGATAAAATAGGAGAGCGCGTAACCGCCCGCCACAGCGAACAAGGCTCCGCCGATGGTGCCCTCCCAGGTTTTTTTGGGAGAAATACGTTCCAACAGTTTGGTGCTCCCCCAACGACTGCCCAGAAGATACGCCCCGACATCATTGATCCAAACCAGGAGCAACAAACCCAGAACCCGGTTGGGGTAATATATATTTCCATAAGCCAGATCGCTC
>JANRLZ010000240.1:0-4112 GCA_033762055.1 Saprospiraceae bacterium | reverse complement strand
TCATGGTAGTACTGATATCTGGACGATCAAATTAAACAATGAAGGGGGTCTGGTATGGCAAAAACCGCTTGGTGGCACTCAACAAGAAGCTGGCCATTCAATTCATGTCACCAGCGATGGTGGTTATATGATTGGTGGCTATACCTGGTCCGAAGATGGTGACGTAGAAGGTGAAATAAAAGGGCTTAACGACTTCTGGATCCTCAAACTCGCCCCGGAAACCAGCGACGCCATTGAACCGGCATCCCCTCCCCTGCAAATTTATCCCAACCCGGCAAATACCTACATCCGGGTGCAAGGAATTGATACACAACAGGATGGCCAGGTGATCATCAGCGACGCCTTGGGGAGAATTGTCATGACCCGTCCCCTGCAAACCGCCGCATCGCTGGAACTGGAATCTGTACCCCCGGGCATGTATTTTTTGCTAGCCCGGTATGCCGATGGCAAACAAATGAACGGTAAATTTCAAAAAGTGGAATAGACACGAACCGTAGTTTATGAAGCAATACACGTTGTCATTGTTGCTGTTTTTCCCGCTGATAGGCTGGGCACAACCGGAAATCCAATGGCAGCGACGATTGGGGGGAAGTTTGACCGAAGAAATTAGATCAATTACTCTTACAATTGATAAGGGCTATTTAATGGCTGGCCCCACTATTTCTAATGACATTGATGTTGAATACAATAATGGTGCTGTTGATTTTTGGAGTATTAAAGTAGATAGCGCCGGCACCCTTGAATGGGAAAAGTGCTATGGCGGTAGTCTGAATGAATCCCCGAGAGATGCCAAACAAGTGTCTGATGGCGGCTTTATTTATTGTGGCAATACACAATCAATAGACGGAGATGTATCAGGAAATCATGGCGAGACTGATGTTTGGCTTATAAAAACAGATAACGTGGGAAATCTTGAATGGCAAAAATGTTATGGCGGAAGTGATATAGACGAAGGCTGGGAAGCACAAATGACTTCTGATGGTGGCTATATTATAGTGGGGTGGACGGAATCTAATGATGGCAACATTGTTTTTAACCATGGATTAACTGATGTTTGGGTAATCAAGTTAGATGCCAATGCAGAAATTGAATGGCAAAAAACTTATGGTGGAAGTATGTTTGACTGGGGTTACTCCGTTTTTCAAACCGATGATGGTGGGTATATTGTTTGTGGAGAGGCACAATCCGATGACGGTGACCTTTCTGGCATTATTTTCGGGTTGGATGCATGGGTATTAAAACTTGACGCCGAAGGCAAAATAGAATGGCAAAGAGAATATGGTGGCTCTGATGCTGATCGTGCCAATGAAATCCTTCAGACAAGGGATGGCGGTTTTATTTTTTGCGGTCATTCTGAATCCGAAGATGGCGACTTAACAAACAACAATGGTGTTTTTGATATTTGGGTGGTTAAATTGAGCAACACTGGTGACATTGAATGGCAGCGATCTATGGGTGGTAGTGGGCAAGATAATGGGATGCACATAGCAGAATTATCTGAAGGAGGCTATGTGGTTACCGGCTCTCTAAACTCTCCCGAGTACCCTGGTAATCATGGCAGTTCTGACCTCTGGGTCATAAAACTAAGCGAATCCGGTGAAATCGTATGGCAACGTGCATACGGTGGAAGTTCGCAGGACTATGGCCGGGCAATCGAGCAAGCCGGTGATGGAGGGCTTATCGTGGGTGGATACACCCGGTCAGCGGCCGGAGATGGCGATGTCGGCGGCCCGGCACTGGGCTCTAACGACTTCTGGATCCTCAAACTCGCCCCGGAAACCAGCGACGCCATTGAACCGGTCCATCCTCTCCTGCAAATTTATCCCAACCCGGCAAATACCCACATCCGGGTGCAAGGAATTGATACACAACAGGATGGCCAGGTGATCATCAGCGACGCCTTGGGGAGAATAGTCATGACCCGTCCCCTGCAAACCGCCGCTTTGCTGGAACTGGAGCCCTTGCCGCCGGGCATGTATTTTTTGTTGGCCCGGTATGCCGATGGCAAACAAATGAACGGTAAATTTCAAAAAGTGGAATAATGAACCATTTTTTTGTGTACACCTTGGTTTTTTCTCCTTTCATCGCCTTATCTCAAACAATAGAGGTTAAGCCGGTTTTTATTTCTGATACCATTTCGTTGTTGGAGCCATGGTACTTTCATATGAGTGTAAAAAATACTAGTGATTCAGTAGCAATGACATGTGGGATATCAAATAAATATTCTGAATTCTACTTTGGGAATATATCAATGCAGATCAGGGAGGATACTTCAAATCTATGGAAAGATCCAAATTTATTCCAAATTAGAAATTGGGAAGCAAAAGTGGGACCAAACAAGGCTCACCCGTTGTTACCTGGTGAGAATCGGGGTTCCGATGAAATAATTATCCCTTCGCCTTTTCTCTTCACAAATTTAGATATATCAACCTCTTATTTCGTTAGAATCTTGTATAACCCGCTGTATTGTGAACCAATACATAATGAAAAAATTGTTTATGATTCAATAAAATTAATATTATTGAATCCTTCTTACGAAGACTCTTTATTATTTAATCATTTGCAATCACTTGAAGAAAGAGATTTTTATTGCTTTCCATTGTTGTATTTAGGCGCAGACACCGCCATGATCAATGAAACAGAGATTATGTTACATGCATTTCCAAATGCAACCATTGCCCCTTATTTCCATCTATACCTTTGCCATGGATATTATAATATGGCACGTTACAACATAAAAGACATTCCTAAATGTCTTGATTATTTACGCAATGCCAGGGACCACGGTCTTGAAGCCATTAAATCAAATATTCCGATTATAATAAGTCGCGCTGAGTTTTTATTGGAAATATTTGCTTATTTTGTTTCATACGATGTATTTTCAACCTTTAACGAAGAAGGCGGAAATGCCGCATATCCTGAATTTTTATACAAACGCGAAAAAAGATAACCTGGCAGACTAAATGCAATGAATCTTCTGCCTCTGGAATGACTGGAGGTATTTTTCATCAATTTTCGTATTTTTCTTCTCTCCCCCCTACCGGTACGCTTTACCAAACCCGTCCCAGCAGGTTTTCAAACCGTTCCTGCCGACCGCTGCGCTGTTCGGGTTCGCCGTCGCGCAGGGCGATGTTGCGCAGGTCGCGGAGTTTTAATTTACCCAGGGCAAATTGCTGCCCTTCGCCCTGATCGAACGAAGCATAGCGCCCGGCACGCCATTCACGGTAAGGGGTGTGATCCAGTACTTTCTGCGCCGCCAGCAAGGCGCGCGCAAAAGCGTCCATGCCGCCGATATGCGCATGAAAAATATCGGCCAGGTCGGTCGAGTTGCGCCGGGTTTTTGCATCAAAATTGATACCTCCACCCGCAAAACCACCGGCTTCCAGGATCACCAGCATGGCCTCGGTCAACTCCGGGATATTGTTCGGAAACTGATCGGTATCCCAGCCGTTCTGGTAATCGCCGCGGTTGGCGTCCATCGAACCGAGCATGCCTGCGTCGGCTGCCACCTGCAATTCATGTTGAAAACTGTGCAAGGCCAGGGTCGCATGATTCACCTCAATATTGAGTTTAAAGTCTTTTTCCAGACCAAACTCCCGCAAAAAGCCAATACAGGTAGCCGCATCAAAATCGTACTGGTGCTTCATCGGCTCCATCGGCTTGGGTTCTATAAAAAACGTGCCCCGAAACCCCGATTTGCGCGCATAATCTTTCGCCATGTGTAAAAACCGGGCCAGGTGTTCACGCTCGCGCTTCATGTCGGTGTTCAGCAGGGTCATGTATCCTTCGCGCCCGCCCCAGAACACATAATTTTCACCGCCCAGACGGATCGTCGCATCCAGCGCATTTTTTACCTGTGCACCCGCCCAGGCCACCACCTGAAAATCGGGATTCGTCGCCGCACCGTTCATGTAGCGCGGGTGACTGAACAAATTGGCCGTTCCCCACAATACCCGAATGCCGGAGGCCTGTTGTTTTTCCAGGGCATAATCGGTGATCTGCCGGAGTCGGCGTTCGCTTTCCCGCAGGGTTGCCCCCTCAGCCACAAGATCAAAATCGTGGAAACAATAGTATTCCAGTCCTAATTTTTGCATCAACTCAAAGGCCGCATC
>JANRLZ010000239.1:0-2549 GCA_033762055.1 Saprospiraceae bacterium | reverse complement strand
CACCCTTCCGGTATTCCAAATCTACTACTTTTTGATGTCAATGAACTTGTTTTTCATTCGCACCGCGAACGTACGAGAGGTTGAGGGAGGTTTATGGGGTTTAGGGTTGAAGTTTAAAAAAGTTCGAGTTCTGATTTTAGCAGGTTTTTCAGGTATTGCCGGGCGCGGGATAGATTGGACTTCGAGGCGCCGACGCTGATCTGGAGGGCGGCGGCGATTTCCTCGTGTGAAAAACCGTCTACCACTGCCAGATTAAAAACAGCCCGGTAGGCGGGGGGGAGACGATCGAGCATTCCCCAAATTTGTTCGCGGGTCAGTTCTTCCTCTATTCCGGTGACGACCCCGTTGTCGTGCCAGGGCTGTATTTCCGTTTCCACGGCGATATTGAGATGGGTGCGCAAACGATCAATCGCCGTATTCACCAACACCCTGCGCAACCAGGGCCGGAAGGGTTGATCGGGCGCATAAAGGTGAATTTTGGTAAAAACCTTGAAAAAAGCATCATTTACCACTTCCTCGGCCATTTCCTCACTGCCCATGTACCGCCGACCGATGGTCATAGCATAATTGTAAAAGTGAGCGAACGGCCGTTGCTGGCTCACCCGCTGGTTTTGGCGGCATCCTTGCAGAACTTGCTCCAGGTTCACATGATAAGATTCCATGTCATAGTACGGCATTGCCGGTGGGTCGGTTGCGTTGAACCTGCAAAGAAAATACCGGGCGGTTTGGGACAGTGCGAGATGTGGTCGTTTGGAATGCCGGTAGCAAAAATATCCGGGTGGTTACACAGTTATCAGATGAGATGTGTTGTATGTGCGTCAAATCTTGCCATTTATTCGCTTTTTTCTTGGTTTTTTGCCCTGGTTTTTCTCCCTCTTCCCTACCTTCGCGCGCCCCAATCCAGTATCCCTCGAACCCTCTTTCACACATCACAATCAAACTAATGCAAGGTTCTGCAATTACCATCAAACGGGGCAAACTGAAAGTGCCCAACGACCCGATCATCCCCTTCATTGAAGGCGACGGCACCGGGCCTGATATCTGGGCGGCATCCGTGCGCGTGCTCGACGCCGCCGTGGAAAAAGCCTACAAAGGCAAAAAGAAAATCGTGTGGCAAGAAGTGCTCGCCGGCGAAAAAGCCTTCAACAAAACCGGCAACTGGCTGCCCGACGAAACACTCAAGGTCATTGACCAGTACAAAGTCGCCATCAAAGGCCCGCTCACCACGCCCGTTGGCGGCGGCATCCGCTCGCTCAACGTAGCCCTCCGCCAGCAACTCGACCTCTACGCCTGCGTTCGCCCCGTACGCTGGTTTAAAGGTGTGCCCAGCCCGGTAAAAGAACCCGGACTGGTGGACATGGTGATCTTCCGCGAAAACACCGAAGACATTTACGCCGGTATCGAATACCTCACCGGTACACCCGAAGCCGACAAAATTCTTGCTTTCCTGCAAGGCGAAATGGGGGTGAAAAAAATCCGTTTCCCCAAAACCTCCAGCATCGGCATCAAACCGGTTTCGATCGAAGGCACCGAACGCCTTGTGCGCTCCGCCCTCGAATATGCCTTTAAATACAAGCGCAAATCTCTGACGCTTGTTCACAAAGGCAATATCATGAAATTTACCGAAGGCAAATTCAAAGACTGGGGCTACGCCCTCGCCGAACGCGAATACGGCGACCGTGTATTTACCTGGGCCGAATACGACCGCATCAAGGAAGCCAAAGGCGAAGAAGCCGCCAACAAGGCGCAATCCGATGCCCTGGCTGCCGGCAAACTGCTCATCAAAGACAGCATCGCCGATGCCTTCCTCCAGCAAATCCTGCTCCGCCCGGCCGAATACGACGTGGTGGCTACGCTCAACCTCAACGGCGACTACCTTTCCGACGCCCTCGCTGCCCAGGTGGGCGGTATCGGCATCGCTCCCGGCGCCAACATCAACTACCTGAGCGGCCACGCCATTTTCGAAGCCACCCACGGCACAGCGCCCAAATACGCCGGCAAAGACGTGGTGAATCCCTCCTCGGTCATCCTCTCGGGCGTGATGATGTTCGAATATCTAGGCTGGGACAAAGCCGCCAAACTCATCGTCAAGGGCATCGAGCGCAGCATTCGCAAAAAACGCGTGACCTACGACTTCGAACGCCTCATGAAAGGCGCCACCAAGTTGAAATGCTCGGAATTCGGTTCAGAGATCATTGCTAATATGTGATCGGCGCGTTCAGCGCTGCCCAATTTTTGGCGCGCGTTGTAACAGATCATTTCACGGGCCATCCTGACAAAATCGGGATGGCCCGCGTTTTTAATTTCGTCAGCCAGATCACGGAGGGGAGAAATTTGCCCGTGAAAACACGCACTTTCTCCCGGTCGCGCATTTTTTCAAAAAATAACAAGAGGTTTGTAGGGCAATTTCCCAACTTTTCTACCTTCACGCCGGTTAATTTTACTTTCCTTCTTTCCTGATGATCACTATGGATGAAGAAACAAAAAAATTTGAGTCTGCAAAATTAGCATACGAAATGGCGCATCAACTTTGGATATATGAAGGGAAT
>JANRLZ010000238.1:0-3478 GCA_033762055.1 Saprospiraceae bacterium | reverse complement strand
CCGGTTCGCTATAATAGCGATCAATTTTCCCTGGGGGATGTTTCGATCTTTTCGCTGATTTTTTGCATCATTTCTTCTTTTCCCGGATACCCGCGCTGATAAAAGACCAGTTTTCCTTTTGAGTTAAATAAAAGGAAAAAGGGCAATCCTTTTATACCGAGCGCATGCTGAAGTTGTTGCTGAACATCAATGCGAATTTTGCTTTTATCCTGAATGCTTTTAAATTGAAAAATCGGAACGAACTGCCTTTCTGTCACCTCCCCGGGGTGTTCATACACATAAAACACCTCCATTTTATCTTGCAGCGACCGATAGAAATCCGGCAATTCATGCATCGCCTTTATACAGGGAAGGCAGGATTCCGACCAGGTTTCCAGTAATATGAATTTATCGGGCGCCGTTTCCAGTACAGAAGTATCCAAATCCGGACCGATAAAAGAAAAATTCAACAGGTTGACGGTGGTATCCGGCATAATATCCTTGGCATTGGGTTCGGATGCTTCCCGGCTGGTTACAGCGTTAAAATTTCTCAACTCCTTTCCCATCCACGTATATTTCCATTGATCGTAGAATATATAGGAATAAAACAGGGTGGCATACGTAAAGATAAAAATATGTACAGGTCGCTTCAGGTCTTTTAAAGAGCCGGTCGAAAGCACCGCCATCAGCAAGGCAAGATTGAGCGGATTTTTCAGATGCAGATAAAAAACCAACTCATACACGCCGCGTTTCTTCCAGTCGAAATAACCGTTGTTGTATAACACGATATAGGTGCCCAAGGCATACAACATCGGGAAAAACAACAGAAGCGCCCTGTCGGTCCTTCCAGGGTTGAATCCGGTTTTTTCCTGTAAAAAATAGATACTTAAAAAGGTAAATGAAAGACCAAGTCCTGCGGTAAAGGCGTCGGAAACCCCCTGAGTCATGAAACACATGCTCCATATTATTACCAAAACCCCACCAAAACCCAGAAAGGCAAGCCGTTTTTTCATAGGACAGATCAAATATGAGACAAAAGGAAGGGGGCGCTGCCCGTAATAATTACCAACAGCGCCCCGGGCTGGTCATTTACTCCCGGTCGCAGGTAGCGACGCCGTCACAGGTTTGCAAGCCAAAGAAGCCGCAGCCGCCTTGTTGATTGCAATCGGTGCTGACTGTAGCAGAGCCGCCGTCATCACAAAGCATGTTGTCGGCCTGCTGGCTGCAAGTCCAACGGCAGTTGCAGTCGGGGCGACGATCGCCGGCCGTTTCACCCGGGTTGACATTGCTGGATGGCGTGTATTGCTGGATGTCATAAATGCAGTCCAGGCAAGCGCTTCCCTGTTTCACCAATGCCGGCAAGCCGGATGAAAGATTGTCGAGCGTGAACAGATTGATGAAGTCCTGTTCGGGGGTGATTTGCGCTATGGCAATGGCGTCGCGCTTGAGGTCTTCAGACAGGTAGAACTTGCCTTCCTCCAGGTTTTTAAGATCGGCAATCAGCGCATTTACCAGGTTTTGCTGGTCTTCGCGCAGGTCGAGTTGTTTGTACGATTCGAGGCGGGTGATCCAGGCCTCTTTTTGATCGTTGGCGGATAAACCCAGCAAACTGGCTTTGGATGCGAATACGTTGAACTGGTTTTGTTCAGCTGCATCTTTGGTGCAGGCATTAAATACCAGTGTGGCCGCAAGTAAAAAGCACAGACTTGCCAAAACAGCGTTGACAGATTTTACAGGCAGTTTGTTAAACATGTTGGAAAAATTAAAACGTAAAAAGATGCAGGGGAACATGGCTCCTCCCCTGTTGGAGGGTATGAAGTCGTACATATTTGTATGTTTCCCTTGTTTGATATTATACAATCAAAAAGGGAAGCATACAAAGTAGCGAAATTCGTAGCGCATTAGTCCTCTTGCGAACGTAGCGTTTGAGCCAAAACTGGGGCATTTTATACTTGGGTAATGCCTGTTTTTGAGTTCGTAATGGAATAGGTCCGAGCGAAAAAACAGCCGAAGTTCAGCTGGAAAAGGCTCGGTTTGGGCCAAACAAATACTTTCGCAAGAGGACTATTATTTAGTTGACAACAATTTTCCGAGTCATCGAACTACCGCTTGCGGTGTCGGTCAATTTTACAAAGTACATACCGCTGGGTACATTTTGCAATTCGATGGTAGTTTGGCCTCCCGCATTTGAAGTACGTATCAGTACCCGGCCAGACGGGTCGGTCAATTCAATGAGTTTTTCACTATTATTATCCGACCAAATCAAATTAATTTGATCTTTTGCCGGGTTGGGGAGTGCCGTAAAGTAAGCAGCGGATTCAACAATCCGACTAATTGGCCTTTCCGGTGCAGATGGACGTCCTTGCGGCTGCGGACGAGCGCCTACAAAATAGCGTTCACCATTTACGATATCGTTTCCATTGTATTGAATGACATCGAAGGTGTATTTCCCTTCGGCATTGTCTACAACCTGATCAATTTCTAGGCAGAATTGATGGATTTCATATGGCGCCAATGTCATCCCCCTGATTTCAGCGTTTTGAGCCGAAAGACGGATACCGCCAGTTTCATCCAGGGCAGCATTTGTACCTTGACGGCCATTACCATCCCATTCTGTTTTAGCCGCTTCATCGGGGAAAAGTCGTAATTCAGCAACATTCAACAAATCCTGGTCTGCCAATTCCGGGAATACGATTCTCAGTTTTACATTACTCATGGTCTGGTTCGTGTAGTTACCGAAAAACAGGCATTCCTCGTCATCGGGCTGTAATTGTTGTCCATCACCATAGATCGTGATGTTTTTCAATGCCACATCGTTATTATTATTCAGATAATCTCTGAAGTTGCCGTTATCCACGATGGGGTCATTGTCGTCGTCAATAATGCGTGCGAGGATGCAGAAGTGCCGGTGGTGCCATTCTTCCTGGTCGAAGCAGGATTTGTATTTGTCCGGATCAGGCAATTCCCATTCGAACTCATAAATGGTAAAGTCCGGCTCTGCTATATTGTTATGTGTAAAATCAAAGAAGGTTTCGTTGATACTACGAAGCGGTTGCGTGCTAATCAGGCCACCCAAAGGAAGGTCTTCATTGGGCGGTTCGCAAAGCCCCGCAATTACTTGACCGTCCCAGGGAGAAGGCCAACTCAAACCGGCAGAAGCATTGGCCCAATAGGCTTCGATTGTACCCTGACCGTCGGGGTGCTTACCTTCGCCCCTGTTCCATACACGGATATACACATAGCCTTTTGCGCCGGGGGTTTGGTGCAAATCCTGTGATTCCTGATTCGCAAATCCATCATTTGTTTCACGTACCCAGATGTCGGGGCTGATCCAGTTAACAACGGCGCCCGAAGGTTCTGTTCCGTCATCTACATCTTCATCACGAACATAGAGATCGGAAGTAAGCTCCATGCACTGATCCTGATAACAATACCACAGATCGTCAATCCAGGCATGCCAGGGCCAAAAAATTGCAGCGCCGGGTGATATAGCCGCATT
>JANRLZ010000237.1:0-2791 GCA_033762055.1 Saprospiraceae bacterium | reverse complement strand
TGGTTTACCAGAATCTGTCCCGGTGATCTTCTACGCCGTAAAGTTGCAGAAGGGTTTTCATCATATTGGTACGAACGCTGTTGAAGGACTGCGACGTAACCTGGCGGCGGAACATGGTCATGTCGGCCGGCATTTGCTGTTGCGTTTTGTCGGTAAGCGGTTGAACCACATAAATACCGTTGTTGCCCACAATGGGTTCGCTGACCTTACCGGTCTCAAGAGAAAATACGACACCTGCCACACGTGGCTCGCCGCTCGACTGCATGAAGCTGCCCATTCGGATGGTATCTACACGACCTTCTGTCCATTGAGCGGCCAACGCGCTGATATCACCTGCATTTTGGAGTCTGCTGGTAAGGATCGAGGCTTTTTTCAGGTTTTTAACCCGTTGTTGGGCTTCCGGCAGCGATTTCATCAGCGACACTGTGGTTTTTCCTTTTGGGACGATGCTTTTAAGGGCTGCCACGACGTATTTATTGTCAAAATAACCGCCCTGTGGGTCGCCAAATGCAAAAACTTCACCGCCTACGCTTCCGACTTTTACGTCTTCGCCGTAAGCCCAGCGGATGATTTCGCGGGCATCTTCATCTACTCCCAATGCGCCGGCAGAGTAATCGTTGATTTTCAAAGGGGGCGTGCTGAGGAAGGGGATATTTTGCTGGCCGGCGAGCGTTTCAAGATCGGCGATGGTTTTGGCTTGCTGGATGAGCGCAACGGCTTTGTCTTTGGCAGCCTGCTGCGTGGGTTTGCTGGGTTCAACCCGGCGATTGATGATCGCTGCCTTGACGGAGGCTTCGTTTTTGATAAATTTTTTGCCCAGAATTTCGATGATGTGCCAGCCGAACTGCGAGGAAACCTTGTACAGTTTGCCTTGCTCGCCGGTAATGAAGCATACCTCGTTGAATTCGGGTACCATGGCGCCGTTGGTAAACCAGCCCAGGTCGCCGCCTTTGCGAGCGGAGCCGCCGTCGGCACTTACTTGCATAGCCAACGAATCAAAACGCGCCTTTCCGGATTTAATCAGCGTGATCAGGCTGTCGGCCTTGGCGCCGTTTTCCGGCGTGGCGTCGCGGAGAAGAATGTGGCGTGCGTTCACCGAATCGGGCAAGGTTTTGCGATCCAGTACTTTAATTACACGCCATTCGCCTTTGTCCAGCACCGGTCCGAGGATAGTGCCGAGCGGTACCGTCATAACGGAATCGCGTATTTTTGCCGGGAAATTGTCTTTCGGAATATACGAATTGTTAATAAACCCTTCGTTGGCAATTACAAAGGTCGAGTCTTCTTTGGCCGCGCGGAAATCTGCGAGGATTTTGGCGGATACCGCTTGTACGGCGGCAGTATCGGCAGAAGTCGGCACGACATCAAAAGTGACATAGGAAACGACACGGGATTCTTCGGCCTGGTCGTAGAGGTGCGGGTATTCGGAAAGTAACGCTTCGTAGTCGCTGTCGGCAACCTGCGCTTCCTCATCTTTAACCTTGTCATAACCGATACGAACCATGCGGAAGTCGCGGCGTTCGTTGTTTTCCTTGAAAACCATCTCTGCCTGCCAGCTGGGCGTGTACATGCCTTTTCCGATGGCGTTGACAAATTTTTCCTGCAGGCGAGCCTTGACCACTTCTTTTTCCTGAACGGCCCAGTAGGCGCGGTTCTTCGGGTCGCTGAACTGGCCGGTTTCGATGGCGTTTTTGATACCGGCAAGCATGGCGCGGTTAGGCTGCCCGTCGGGGTTTTGAAAACGTTCGGTGATGATCGGGCTGATGTTTACGCCAAACTGGAGATCCAGCAGTTCGTCTTTGCTTACGCCCAATCCAAGTGCTTCGGCTTCTTGTTCAATTACCGCTTTTTCAGTGAAGTACGTCCAGGCCTGGTTGCGCACCTGATAGGTATTACTTTTAGGGTCGGAGTACACCAGTTGCTGGTAAGTTTCAAATTCACTCCGCTTGATTTCGGCGCCGGCCACCTTTCCAAGCAGGTTTACGTCGGCCGCAGAATAGCGCTGGCTGTTGGAAACCACGTCCATCAAAATAAAGCCGCCAAGGGCCAAAGCCATTGCCACGATGAGAATCCAACCATTTTTTCGAATAGTCCCGATTAAAGCCATATTCCTTTAATTGTTTGAAAATCAAAAATTTGCGTCAAAATATCTTTGGTTTTTGCAAAGTGGACGCAAAGGTAAAAAGATCGGGTGTGAAAAATGGAAAAATTGTCGAGTTTTGTATTGCGAAATTCATTTCGTTGATCCGGCGCTTTTTCGCACCCGCACAATACGAGGCTGAGGTTGTCTCAGCCTTTTTACGTTTATGCGGCGATCGCCAATGGATGTAATTTTTCGGGGCATTGCGCACTGAGTGGGGGCCTGCTGAAGCCTGACCCGTCCGCATCAGGTGCGCGTAACCCGAGTGTTGCCCTTTGGAGTGCCCGATTGTACAGGCTGGGTGGCTCGGGCAGGGCAATAAGGTTTTTTTATGAAGCTCGAAAATGTGTCGTTTAGTTTCAGGCACGCATCTCAAACTTGTCATCTTGACGAGGCTGGGTGGCTCGGGCAGGGCAATGAGGTTTTTTTATGAAGCTCAAAAATGTGTCGTCTAGCCTCAGGCACGCATCTCAAACTTGTCATCTTGACGAGACACGTCCGCATCAAGTGCGCGTAACCTTGAGTGCCCGATTGTACATGCACTCATCCAAAGCGCACTTAGAGCGGACGGATCTCGACAAGATGACAAAGCTGGGTGGCTCGGGTAAGGCAATAAGGTTTTTTTATGAAGCTCGAAAATGTGTCGTTTAG
>JANRLZ010000236.1:0-7779 GCA_033762055.1 Saprospiraceae bacterium | reverse complement strand
ACAAAAAGGATTTTCAATTAAAAATAACCGATGTCAATCTGCACGAACTCATTGAAGAGGCCGTCGCCAATTTCAGTCTGCAAGTGGAGAAACGGGAAGGCGTAATCCATACTGATCTGAAAGCCACCCAACCCGTCATCGAAGGAGATGCAACGCATATTGCCAGTGTAATTCACAATCTGCTCGACAACGCCAATAAATACAGTCCGGAAAAACCCGAAATCAGCATCAGCACCCGCAACGTGCAAAATGGCCTGGAAATAACGGTAAGCGACAAAGGAATGGGCATCAGTAAAGAGGTGCGCAAGCATATTTTTGACAAATTCTACCGCGAACACACCGGAAATGTGCATAACGTAAAAGGATTCGGTCTTGGCCTCAGCTATGTCAAGGCTATTATGACCGCGCACAAGGGCATGGTGGATGTGCATAGCGAACTCGGCAAAGGCAGCAGCTTTGTGCTTACTTTTCCAGGAGAGGGGCTATAAGGGTTTAGAAGTGATCGGAAAGGGATCGTTGACAAAAGAAAAATCCCTAAACTCATCACCTTACTAAACCTATGGTATCCCCATAAACCCTTTTCATTTCTCCCGCCACACGGCTTCTCCGGCAGGATTGATGTATTGCCATTTTTTGTCCAAAACAGTAAGGGCCAGCCCGTGACGGAAGGGGGTTGCGGCATGAAACGCGGGCTTGATGGCGATTTGTCCGTCGGGATTGATGTAGCCCCAGCGTCCGTTGACGCATACCTGCGCAAAACCATCGGAAAAAACGCCGGCGTCTTCAAATTTGGGCATAATGGCCAATTTGCCTTCCTTGTTGATATAACCGTACGCGCCGTTTATTTCAACCAGCGCCAGCCCTTCCCCGAAATCTCCGGCCAGATCGAACATGGGCTCCACGGCGATGCGGCCATCCTGGCTGACAAAGCCGTATTTACCGTCGCGGAATGCAGGGGCCATACCATCGTAGAAAATGCCGTTCGCCTGGCCTTTCACCCATTCAAACTGCGGGGTAACGGTTTCAACACCGGCACGGTTGATCAATCCCCAGCGCCCCTCGCGCATTACCACGGCGGCATCGCCCTGAAAAGGGGCGGCATGTTCCCATTGCGGTTCGATGCGGTAACGTCCGCCTTGATCTACATATCCCCATAGCGATTCGGTAGCGGCAGGCGCAAGCCCCTGGCTGAAATTACCGGTTTGAGAAAAAACCGGCTTGATGGCAAAACTTCCGTCCGGAAGAATGAAGCCCGCCTGGCCTTCGAAGGCCACCGGCGCCATACCACCGGAGAAATCGCCGGCAGAATCGAAGTTGGGAGCGATGACCGGAGCGCCGCGTTCGTTGACAAACCCCCACAGCCGGGCTACTTGTACCCGTACGAGTCCTTCGGAGAAGAGGCCGACCGAGCGGTACAACCGGCGTATATACAGTCGCCCGGCTGCGTCGAGCAGCGCCAGCAGGCCGTTGAGCCGCACGGTGGTGAAGCCGTTGCGGAATTCACCCGCTTCGATGTATTGTGGTTCAATAACGGTTTCTCCTGCTGCGTTGATGAACCCGAAATAGCCGTCTTGCCGTATTTTGAACAATGGGGGCTGCATGGGCCGCAAAAGTAGGAAATTCGGTGTTCACGGGTATTTCTTCTCTCCAAGAACCCAAAGCTTCGCCGTACTTTTGCCGCTGTAAAAAAAAGGACGATCCTTTCTTGTCCCGCTCGCCCTCCTTTCCATGTCCGATACCTTCCAGTTAAATACCATCGAAGAAGCTATTGCAGAAATCCGCGCCGGTCGCGTTATCATCGTAGTTGACGACGAAGACCGCGAAAATGAAGGTGATTTTATCTGCGCTGCTGAAACAGTTACGCCCGAAACCATCAATTTTATGGCCACCCACGGGCGCGGCCTGATCTGTACGCCCATCGAAGAACGCCGCGCCGACGAGCTGGGGCTCGACCTCATGGTGAACAGCAATACCGCGCTCCATGAAACCGCCTTCACCGTTTCTATTGATTTGATCGGACATGGTTGCAGTACCGGTATCTCGGCGTACGATCGGGCCACCGGCATCCGCTGGCTGACCAACCCCTCTGCAAAACCCAGCGATTATGCGCGGCCCGGGCATATTTTCCCGCTCAGGGCCAAAAGCGGCGGCGTATTGCGACGCACCGGACACACCGAAGCGGCCGTAGACCTGGCGCGCCTGGCCGGCTTGTACCCGCTGGGCGTTCTGGTCGAAATACTGAACCCCGACGGTTCAATGGCCCGTCTGCCGCAACTCATGGAAGTGGCAAAGACCCACCAGTTGAAGATCATTTCCATTGACGATCTGGTGGCTTACCGGATGCGCACCGAACGTCTGGTGAGAAAGGAAATGGAAGTGCCCATGCGTACCATTCACGGCGATTTTCAGGCCGTCGTATTTACCGACATTGCCGGCAACGACACCCATCTGGTGCTCAAAAAAGGCCAATGGGAAGAAGATGAGCCGGTACTGGTGCGTGTCCACTCCTGGTCGGAAACAGGGGGGATTCTTGGTTCATTGTTATCGGATTACGGCACGCAGATTCCTTCGGCCCTCCGGGCGATTGAAGAGGCGGGGAAAGGGGCGTTTGTGTACCTGCGCCAGGGCGACAAAGCCAATTTGCTCGCCAAATTGCAGCATTACAAACAGTTGAACGAAGAAGGAAATACCGACCGGTTTGAATTGCACACCGCTATCGGGAAAAAAGATTTCGGGGTAGGTGCACAAATCCTGCGCGAACTGGGCATCAGCAAAATTCGCCTGCTGACCAACCACCCCAAACCCCGGACCGGCTTTATCGGATACGGTTTGGAGATTGTGGATAATATCAAGTTGTGAACAAAAACGGCGCAAACGGCTTCTATGTGGCAATCGCCCAAATCGCGCTATTTTTGTCCCCCTTTTTTGCATGAAAGAACAAACTGTCGTTACACCATACGGCTCGGAAGCCGGAAAAAAAGCCGAAGTTGAACAAATGTTCGACCGCATCGCGCCCAAATACGACCTGCTCAACCGGGTCCTTTCGCTGGGCGTTGATGTGTGGTGGCGCAAACGCGCCATCGGCTATCTGCGGCAGTCGAAACCCGCCGAAATCCTCGATGTGGCCACCGGCACAGCGGATGTCGCTATTTTAATGGCAAAAATGTTGAAGCCCACGCGTGTGGTCGGCATAGATATTGCCAATCAGATGCTCGAATTCGGAAGAGAAAAGATCGGGAAGGAAGGACTTGCCGGCGTTATTACCCTCGAAACCGGCGACAGCGAGAACCTGCAATTCGACGATGCGAGTTTTGACGCCGTCACCGTTGCATTCGGAGTGCGGAATTTTGAAAATCTGGAAAAAGGACTGGCGGAAATGGCCCGGGTGTTGCGGCCCGGTGGCCGGGTGGTGATCCTGGAGTTCTCCCGCCCGCATCTTTTTCCGTTTAAACAGCTGTACAATGCCTATTTCAAATACGTTTTGCCCCTGATCGGACGTTTGACGAGTCGCGACATGCGGGCCTACACCTATCTCTTTGAAAGCGTACAGATTTTTCCCGAAGGCAACCAATTTACGGAAATCTTAACCAAAACCGGTTTTAACAACCCACTATGCGAACGACTCACGCTCGGAATATGCTCCATATACTCCGCTACCAAACCCTGAACCGCAGCGCGCGACTGCTGGCCCTGCTCTTCCTGCTCCAGTGGCATTTGCCGGCAGTATTCGCCCAGTTTAATCAGGGCAAAAACCTGAATTACCTCGATTTTCAGCAAAAAAATTACTATTTCGGTATCACCCTGGGCTACAATGCCAGTGATTACCGCATTTACCACTCCAAGGATTTTATCCGCAACGACTCCTTCTCGCGCGCCGAATCGGTGACCGGGCCGGGTTTTAACCTCGGTATCGTGTCGAACCTGAAAGTGGGCGAATATTTCGACATTCGTTTTTTGCCTACGCTGTCGTTTACGGAACACAATATCCGCTACGCGCCTGCCGGATTGGGCGGAAAGATTGTGAGCCGTCCGATTGAGTCGGTACTGGTCGAGTTGCCGTTTCATGTGCGGTACAAATCGGCGCCGTACCACGATTTTCGCCTGTTTGTAATCGGCGGGGTGAAATACTCCTTCGACGTAGCCAGCGATTCGCGCACACGCCAGGCGGCAGGGTTGGTAAAAATTGCGCCCACCGACTTTCAGGTCGAATACGGGGCTGGTATCCAGTTCTTTTTCCCCTATTTTATTTTCTCTCCGGAAATAAAAGTATCGCAAGGCCTCAACAACATCCTGATTTTCAACGACCGGCTGGAACAAAGCACGGTGCTGGAAAAAGTGTTGAGCCGCACGTTCACCATTTCCTTGCACTTCGAAGGTTGAGTCAGGTACGATCAAAAAACAACATCGTTCCTTAACTATTTTTAACCTTCCTGAAAGGCTGCTTAACCTGTATTGCGGAAGCAAGGCAAATACTTTTGCCCCGTAAACAAGTTAAGTCATGCAAACAAAATTCCTCTTACTCCTTTCGGCGCTGCTGCTGGCGCCGGTTTTCCTCTTTGCTCAAAAATATAGTCTGCGCGGCGCCCTTTCCGACACTGCGAAGGCGCCGGTGGTCAGTGCAACCGCGATGTTGCTCTCTACCAAAGATTCTGCCCTGCTGGCTTTCACCCGATCGGATGCCAACGGGGTTTTTGAGTTTAAAAACCTCGAAAAAGGCGCCTATCTCCTGCGTTGCACTTTTTTTGGCCTGCAAAATCTGCAACAAACCGTTGCGCTCGAAGGCCCCGATCCGGTACTGGATCTGGGTCAACTAATCATGCAGGAAAAAAACAGCCTGCTCGACGAAGTGCAGGTATTGGGCGAGCGCGACCCGGTGCGTTTTCGGGGCGATACGGTGGAGTACAACGCCGGCTCTTTCAGGGTGAAAGACAATGCGATGGTAGAAGACCTGCTGAAAAAACTGCCCGGCGTGGAGGTGGACAAAGACGGCACGGTCAAAGCCCAGGGCGAAGAAGTGAAGAACATCACGGTAGAAGGGAAAAAATTTTTTGGCAACGACCCTAAAATTGCCACCCAGAACCTGCCCGCCGACGCCGTAGACAAAGTGCAGGTATTTGATAAAAAATCGGATCAGGCCACCTTTAGCGGGGTAGACGACGGGCAGCGCGAAAAAACGATCAACCTGCAGCTGAAAGAAGACAAGAAAAAAGGCTGGTTTGGCAATCTGAGCGGCGGCGGCGGCGCCGATTTGCCCGACCCATTTGCCCTTGCGGCGGCGCGGTATGAAGGCCGCGCCAGTTTGAACAGTTTTAAACCCAAACAGCAAATCTCACTGCTGGGTATGGCCAACAACGTGAACCAGGCCGGTTTTTCCATAGACGATTACATGGCTTTCAGCGGGGCCATGCGTTCCATGATGGGCGGCGGCGGTGGACGCGTGAGCCTGCAATTCGATCTCGACAACATGGATGTGCCGATTGATTTCGGACAAAATGAAGGCTTCCTCGATACCTGGGCCGGCGGATTGAACTTCAACCAGGAATACGGGAAACGCAAAAGCGACTTCAACGCCAGTTATTTCTACAGCCGTTCCGACCGCGATTATGCCCGAAGCACCAATCGCCAGACTTTTCTGCCCGACGGCTCTTTTACCACCGCCGATGAAAGCACCCAGGAAAGCAGCACCGACAACCACCGCGTTAATGTGACCATAGATCAAAAAATTGATTCTTTTAATTCGGTACAACTCACGTCGGGCTTTGTGTACACCCAAAAAAGTACGGAGAGCGCGGCCTTATCCAAAACCCTGAATGAGAACGGGCTGACCCAAAATGACGGCGATCGCCGCTACGCATCGGATGCGGAAGGAACCAACTGGACCGGCAATCTGCTCCTGCGGCACAAATTCAGACAGAAAAAAGGGCGGAACGTGAGCCTGAATCTCAATTTTGGCATGAATGCCAACGACCTCGCCGGCAACAGCCGCTCGCGCAACCGCTTCTTTGATGATGGCGGCGGCGTATTGCGCGACACGACGATTGCGCAGCAGCAGGATTTTGTCAACGACGTGCAGAACTGGGGCGCCAAAGCCACCTTTACCGAACCCCTGGGTAAAAAACGCTACCTGGAATTCAACTACGGCTATTACAACACCGACAACCAGGCCGACAAGGATGTGTACGACCTGAACGGCGACGAGCGCACCTACAACGCCCTGCTTTCCAACGCCTACGAAAATACCTTTGCCTACCACCGCGGCGGGGCGGGTTTCCGTATCAACCGCAAGGTATGGAACCTGAGCCTGGGCCTTGATGCGCAGGCGGCCCGTCTCGAAGGGGTGGTGACAGAAGGTCTGGGGGCGCCGGTACAACGCGATTTTCAGCACCTGCTGCCCCGTTTCAACTTTCATCGCCAGTTTGAACAAAACCAAAACCTCGATATCAATTACCTCGCCAGCGTAAACGCGCCCACCGTGCAACAACTGCAACCCGTTCCGGATGTGAGCGATCCGCTCAACATCACCGAAGGCAACCCCGATCTAAAGCCCGAATACGCACACAACCTCAACCTGCATTTCCATTTTTTCAATCCCGACAATTTCCGCAGTTTTTTCAGCGGATTGTTTGCCACCTATACGCAAGACCGGATTGTGATGGCCCAAACGATAGATTCGCAGCTGGTACGTCGTTATACGCCGGTCAATGTGGCTTCCAATGTTCAGTTGAACGGCAATTTCGCCTACGGCCTGCCGGTGAAGAAATGGGACAGTCGTTTTAACCTCTCCCTGGAAGGGCGCTTGAATTATGGACCGAACTTCATCAACGGCGTGGAAAACCTGAGCACGGTGACCGGTTTTGGTCCGGCCTTTTCCTGGCAGTTCGATCCTTCGGAGAAAATCAGTTTCAGCAGTGAGGCCCGGCTGAACTGGAACAACACCCATTATTCGATTGACGAGCGGTTCGACCAGCAGTATTTGATCCAGGAATATTCCGGCGATCTCAACCTGGAATTGCCCAAAGGTTTCGGGTTCAATACGACCTTCAACCTGACGGTCAACAACGGCTTGTCCACCGGCTTCGATCAGGCGGTGCCGATATGGAACGCCACGGTGTCGAAAACCCTGCTCAAAAACAAGGCGCTTGAACTTTCGGTCGTGGTACGCGATCTGCTCAACCGCAATGTTGGCATCCAGCGCACGGCCAACCTGAACTACATCGAAGACCAGCGCACGGCTTCATTGGGGCGGCATGCCCTGTTGCGGCTCACCTATTCGCTCAATACGATGGGCAGCGGCCCGGGCCCGAGGATGCGTATGATGATACGACGTTAATCCATCATAAAATGCGGCGTATGCCGGGCGATTGAAGAGATAGCCGGGTGTACGCCGCATTTTTTTTGAGCGGACTTGTTTGCACGTAATAAGATATCGCCGGTGTATAAGCAAAATTGGCGCTGCCGACGGGTGAAATGACAAAAAATAGCGGAAGGGTTAAATACCTGTCAGGATGCGACCGTCTTCCATTTCGATGATACGGTGGGTGTTTTTGGCAAACTCCTCATCATGTGTGACAATGAGCAGCGTTTGTTTAAACGTCTCGGCCAGCTGTTTAAAAATGTCAAATACAATATCACTGTTCTTTTTGTCCAGATTGCCGGTAGGTTCGTCGCCCATGATGATGAGCGGATCGTTGATCATGGCGCGAGCAATGGCGACCCGTTGTTTTTCACCGCCCGACAGCTGGTTGGCTTTTTTCAGCGCAAGAGATTCAATATCCAGTA